>NZ_PQHY01000013.1:0-122407 GCF_003385175.1 Amycolatopsis ruanii | reverse complement strand
ACCGAGGCGTTAGCGATCTGGAACATCCACTACAACTACCATCGACCACACACTGCTGCCGGAGATCAGCCACCCGCGACCCGGCTCCACACCGGCGTCACCAATGTCACGGCCTCATACAGCTAGCCGAGCAGCTCCTCGAGGAGGTCGGCCGCCCGCGGGGAACCGCCCTCGGCGCGGGTTTCGGTCCGCAGTCGGGCCGACGCGCGGGCGATTTCGGGATCGGCGACGAGTTCGAGCAGGGCGGCACGGAGGCTCTCGGCCGTCGCGTCCGCCGTGTCGAGTCGCCGGGCCACGCCGAGTTCGACCAGGCGGTCGGCGTTCATGAACTGCTCGGCGGCCTGCGGCACCGCGATCATCGGCACGCCGGCGTGCAACCCCTCGGCGCTGCTGCCCATGCCCGCGTGCGTGATGAAAGCGTCGGCCTGCACCAAGATCGCCGGCTGCGGCACCCAGGACCGGACGTCCACGTTCGCCGGGACGTCCCCGAGGTCGGCCGGGTCGACGTACTTGCCGATCTGCAGCACCACGTGCCACCCGGGCAGGTCCCCGAACGCGGCGAGGCACTCGCGGTAGAACCCGGCCTGGCGCGTGAAGGCCGAGCCGAGCGACACCAGCAGGACCTTCTCGGCGTCCGCGGGCCGCGTCCAGCCGCCCTCCTCCGCGCGGGCGCCGAGGCACGGGCCGACGAAGGTCACGCTGTCGTCCACCCGCTCGGACTTCAGCTGCATCGCCCGCGGAATCAACGCCAGGGTGCGCGGCGACCGGCCGGAGAAGGCGTCGCTGTCCAAAGTGGTCGCACCGCACCCGGCGAGCCACTCGGCGAACTTCGCGCGGTGGGCGTCGGCGCCCGGTAGCGCCCGCAACTGCGCGGCGACCTCCTCTTCGTAGCCGTTCCACGCCACGAAGGTCGGCGACAACTGCACGAACGGCCGCCCCTGCGATTCGGCGAGGGCACGCGCCGCGTACGCGCCGATGTCGTAGAGGTAGAGATCCGCCGGATCCTCGTCGTAGACGGCCCGCAGCTGCGGGAGAGCCTGGATCTGGTCGTCGAGGAACCGGTCCATCGCGGCGATCGGATCTGCGGGCCAGTCGTTGTCCGCCACCGGGAGCGTCGAGGTGCACGGCACCAGTTCGGCGCCGGTGGGCTCGATCAGGTGGGCGACCACGGGATCGTTGGCGTAGGTGACCCGATGGCCCCGAGCGACCAGTTCACGGATGACCTCGAGGCTGGGCAGAACGTGACTGACGGGGGCGACCCCAACCATGGCGATGTGAGACATGATGATCGAACCCTAACCGGGTCCGGGCCGCGCCACAGCTCGATTTCCTTGACCTCCACTTACCTGGAGGTTCTATGGTGCAGTCATGATCTTCACCGAGCGCGAGCGCGCTTACCTGACGAACCAGCCCCTCGGCCGGATGGGCACCGTCGACGCGAAGGGGCGTCCGCAGGTGCGGCCACTGGGGTTCCAGCTCAACGACGACGGCACGATCGACATCGGCGGGCCGGACCTCAGCAAGAGCCAGAAGTGGCGCAACCTGCAGCAGAACCCGGAAGTCTCGTTCGTCGTCGACGACATGACGCCGGACGAGCCCGGCGCGATCAAGCCCGGCTGGGGACGGGGCATCGAGATCCGCGGCACGGCCGAGCTGATCACCGGCATCGAGCCGCCCGCGTACGGCGGGCCGTGGTTCAGCAACGAGCGGATCCGGATCCACCCGCGTGTCGTGCACGCCTGGCACCTGGACCCGGACCCGCTCGTCCGGCGGGCTCAGGTCAGCGCCTGAGCCAGGTCCCGCCAGAGGTCCTCGGGGTCTTCCAGCCCCACGCTGAACCGCACGAGGCCGGCCGGCACGTGCGCGTCGCCCGGCCACATGGCACGGCGTTCGACGATGCTCTCCACCCCGCCGAGGCTGGTGGCGTGCCGGATCAGCCGCAGCGACGCGCACAGGCGGTCGGCGGCGGCCGCGGTGGCCGTGTCGAACGCGATCATCGTGCCCTGGCCGGGGTAGCGCACCTTCGTCACCGCCGAGTGCTCGCCGAGCCGCTCGGCCAGCAGGGCCGCGGTGCGCGACTGCTCGGCCAGCCGCACCGGCAGCGTCCGCAGCCCGCGCAGCGCGAGCCACGCCTCCAGCGCCCCGGGGGTCGCGCCGTTGCGGGTGCGGGCGTCGCGCAGCTCCTGGGCCACACCCGCGTCCGCCGCGATGGTCAGGCCCAGCAGCAGGTCGCTGTGCCCGCCGATCAGCTTGGTCGCGCTGTGCACGACGATGTCCGCGCCCAGCGACAGCGGCTGCTGCCCCAGCGGCGTGGCGAACGTGTTGTCCACGACCACCCGCGCGCGCTGCCCGGTCAGCGGCGCGATGTCGATCAGGTCGAGCGTCGGGTTGGTCGGCGACTCGACCCACACCACGTCGGCCTCGCGGGCGGCGGCCAGCCAGCCCTCCCGGTCGGACGGCTCGATGCGCCGCACCTTCAGCCGCCCCTTGCCCGCCGCGTGGTCGAGCAGGCCGCGGGTGCCCGCGTAGCTGTAGACCGGCACGGCGACCTCGGCGCCCACGTCCAGCAGGTCCAGCACCGCCGCCGCGGTCGCGATGCCCGACGCGAACGCCGTCGCGTGCCCGCCTTCGAGCGCGCCGACGGCCTCCTCCAGCGCCACCCAGGTCGGCGTGCCGTCCTCGCGCGCGTACTTGAAGCCCGCCCCGGCGAGGTAGGTGCTCGCCGGCACCAGCGGCGTGTTCAGCGGCTCACCCGGTTCGTCCGGCCGTCCGGCGGCCACCGCGCGCGTGCGTGGGGCCAGGTCGTCGAGGTTCACGCGTTCTCCCTGATCAGTGTGCGGGCCACCGTGGCGCCCGGGGCCAGCGCGGTCAGCCGCGACACCAGGTCGTCGGCCGCGTCCGACAGCGCGTCCAGCGACATCGGCTCGAGCCGTTCCAGCAGGAACAGACCGCGCTCGCTGTCCTCCCGCAGCCGGGTGCGCACGCACTGGCGGTGGTTCCAGCGACGGCAGGTCACCCCGGCGTCGTCCCGCCACACGACCTCGCCCGCGTCGGCCACCTCGGTGTCCGGCTCGCCGTTGCGGACGGTGTCGAAGGCCTCGTCGCCCCGCGCCCGGACCAGCCGCGGCAACCCAACGTAACAGTCGAGGTCCTCGCCGCCGACCGGCAGCCGGTGCTGCACGGACACCGCGTTGTAGAGGTCGACCACCCGGTTGACCTGTGGCAGCCCGGCGCTGGCGCGGCGCAGCAGGGCGTCCACCGAGGGCCGGGTGCGGTTCGGCTTCGCCCCGAACGCGCGGTACGCCTCCCGCCACGCCTCGACGTGGGGATCGTCACCAGCCGATTCGGCCGCGACGGCCAGCGCCTTCGCCGAGTCCTCGTCGCTGGGCCCGCTGGGCAGGCCCTCGACCACGACGGCCAGCACCGCGAAGTCCGGCCGCAGCGCGAAGACCTCCGGATCGACCCGGATCCCGTTCAGCACGTCAGTCATGAACGGTCATTCTACCGACCACATGGTGCAGTAAAGTGACCGACCATGAGCGACCCCGCCGCCGCCCTCGCCCGCAACATCCGCGCCCACCGCACGGCGCGGCAGTGGAGCATGGACGCGCTGGCCGCCCGCGCCGGGCTGAGCAAGGGCGTGGTCGTGGCGCTGGAGCAGGGCCGGGGCAACCCGAACCTGGCCACGCTGATCCGGGTCAGCGACGCGCTCGGCGTTTCGCTCACCGCACTGCTCGAAGGCGGGGAACCGCCTGCGATCTCGGTCACCGACACCGACACGGTGCTGTGGCAGGGCCCCTCCGGCGGCACCGGCCGCCTGCTGTCCGGTACCGACGCGCCCGCGCCCGCCGAACTGTGGCGCTGGCACCTCGAACCGGGCGAACGGCACGACAGCGAGGGCCACGCCGCGGGCACCCACGAACTCATCCACGTCCTGGCCGGTGAGCTGCACCTCAGCGTCGGCGAGCGGGCCGTCACCGTGCCGGCCGGATCGACCGCCCGGATGACCGCCGACGAGCCGCACACCTACGCCAACCTGGGCGAAGAGCCGGTCGACTACGTCGGCGTGGTCGTGGTGCCGAGCTGAACATGCGTCGCCCGCGGCCGGTGGGTACCGTGCAGCGACCGCAACGACAGGGAGGAATACGCATGGCACTCGAACGCCCCGAGGTCGAGAAGCCGACCGGGCCGCCCCCGGCTGAGCTGGAGGTCACCGACCTCGCCGTCGGTGACGGCGCCGAAGCCGCCGCGGGCAACGTCGTGTCCGTGCACTACGTCGGCGTCTCGCACGCGACCGGCGAGCAGTTCGACGCGTCCTGGGACCGGGGTGAGCCGCTGCGCTTCCCGCTCGGTGCCGGGCACGTCATCCCCGGCTGGGACCAGGGTGTGCAGGGCATGAAGGTCGGTGGCCGCCGCCGACTGGTCATCCCGCCGCACCTGGCCTACGGCGACCGTGGCGCGGGCAACGTCATCAAGCCCGGCGAGACGCTGGTCTTCGTGGTGGACCTGGTCGGCGTCAACTGAGCCGCGACGCCACGCGCGTCAGCAGGCTCACCACGGCCGAAGTGTGCGCGGCCGGCCGGGGGCGGTGCACCGCGTAGACCTCGCGGTCCAGCGCGCTCCCGGCCAGGTCGCGCACCACGATCCCGTCCGCGGCGCTGGCCACGCTCGCCGGCACCAGCGCCACGCCGAGCCCGGCCCGCACCAGCGCGAGGATCGCCGCGTAGTCCCGGGTCTCGTAGGCGATCCGCGGCTCCACCCCGTCCTTGGCGGCCAGCAGGTCCAGGCACGAGCGGTCGGCCGAGATCCAGTCGTCGTCGGCGAGGTCGATCAGCTTCACCTCGTCCGTTCGCGCCGCCCGGTGGTGGGCGGGCAGCACCAGCCGCAGCCGGTCGGCCAGCAGCGGCACCCGCGTCAGGCCGCGCGCGGGCGGTAACCGCCGCCCCGGGTAGCGGTGCGTGATCAGCAGGTCGAGGTCGCCGGAGACCACGAGGTCGTAGCCGTCCGGCGGTTCCAGGTCCACCAGCCGCAGCCGGGTCGCCGGGTTGGCCCGCCGGAATTCGCCCACGACCTGCGGCAACAGCACCTGCCCCGCGGTGGCGAAGGTGCCCACGGTCAACGCCGCCGGTGGCTCGTCCCGCAGGGCCGCAAGCGCTTGCTCCGCCTCCCGCAGCTCCCCGACGATCGCTTCCCCGTGCCGGACGAGCCGCCGCCCGGCTTCGGTGAGCACCGTGCCGGTCGCGCGGCGGTCCAGCAGCGCGCACCCGGCCTCGCGTTCCAGCCGGGACAGTTGCTGGGACAGCGCGGAGGCGGTGAAGCCCATGTTCCGCGCCGCGGTGGCGATGGATCCGGCGTGGGCGACCTCGACCAGGACGCGCAGCCGTTCGGCGACGAGCATGCCGTAAGTATCGCTAATGCCGGGCAATCGGAAAGCGCTGGCGGCTTACGGCCGGGTTGCGCACAGTGGAGACATGACAACCACCGTCGTCCCCGACGTCGCCAGCGCCGCGGAGCGCATCCGCCCGTACGTCCGCCACACCCCGATCCTGCGCGCCGAGGTCGACGGCCGTCCGCTCGTGCTGAAGCTCGAACACCTGCAGCGCACCGGCTCGTTCAAGCTGCGTGGCGCGCTGAACTCCCTGCTCACCGGTGAGCGGCCGGAACAGGTGGTCACCGCGTCCGGCGGCAACCACGGCATCGGGGTCGCGACGGCGGCGTCGATCCTCGGCCTGCCCGCGACGGTGTTCGTGCCGGAGGGCGTGCCGGCGAGCAAGGCCCGGCGGATCGAGGCGGCCGGTGCCCGGCTGGTGCGGGCCGGTTCGCGCTACGCGGAGGCGGCGGCCGCCGCTCACGAGGCCGCGGCCGCGCCGGGCGTGCGTTATGTCGAGGCGTACAACGACCCGGTCGTGGTGGCCGGTCAGGGCACGGTGGCGGCGGAGATCGTCGCCGACGCGCCCGAGGTGGACTCGATCGCGGTGGCCGTGGGCGGCGGCGCGCAGGGCGCCGGGGTGGCGCTCGGTTCCGGCGGGCGGCTGACGGTCGCGGTCGAGCCGGAGCGGTGCTCGTGCCTGCACCAGGCGCTCGCCGCCGGCCACCCGGTGGACGCGGAGGTGGACTCCATCGCCGCGTCCGCGCTGGGCGCGACCCGGGTGGGCGAGGTGCCGTTCGCGGAGCTGTCCGGGCCGGACGTGCGGTCGCTGGTGGTGGGCGAGGCGGAGATCGTCGCGGCGCGGGACCGGCTGTGGGAGGAGTTCCGGCTGGCCGTCGAACCGGCGGCCGCGGTGCCGTTCGCCGCGTGGCTGGCCGGGGCCGTGCCCGGGGAGGTGCCGTGCGTTCTGCTCTGTGGCGCCAACGCGGACTGGACGCCGTGACTACGCTGGGATCATGCCGGAACCGATCCTCGTGTCCATCGCCACCGCCGCGGCGACGAAGGCCGTACAGGGCCTGTACGAGCTGATCAAGCGCCGGTTCGCCGACGACCCGGAGGCGACGGCGGTGCTGGAGACCGCCACGCCCGAGGCGCCGGAGACCGTCGAGGTCCTGGCCGAGCGCCTCGACCGGGCGGGCCGGGAGGACCCGCGGTTCGCCGAGGCCCTGCGTGAGGCGTGGAGCCAGCACGGGGACGGGGCGAACAACCAGATCTCCGGGACGGTCCACGGCAACGTCGTGCAGGCGCGGGACATCAACGGCAACATCAGCTTCTAGGATCAACCGTCGTGTCGGTCGAGTGGAGCACTGTGCGCACCGAGCGCACCGTGCTGGCGATCGTGCACAACACCACGGCGGCGACGCGCCTGTTCGACATCCTGCCGCTGTTCGCCACGGATCCGCGGGTGCAGACGATCTTCACCTGCCCCGGGTCGAGCGCGTTCACCAACGGCACGCACGAGTACCTGGCGAAGGCCGGGATCGACGTGCTGCCCTGGGCGGAGGCCCTGGAGCGCCCCGCGGACCTGGCGATAGCCGCGAGCTACGGCGGCGACCTGCACAAGGTGAAGGCGCCGCTGATGGTCGTGCCGCACGGCATGGGCTACAACAAGTACCTCGATTCGGAGGGCCGCAGCGGGGTGTTCGGCCTGTCCGCGGACTGGCTGACGCACGAAGGCCGCGTCGTGCCGTCCGTGGTCGTGCTCTCCCACGAGGAACAGCTGGAGCGGCTGACCGCCGCCTGCCCGGAGGCCCGCGAGGTGGCGCTCGTCGCCGGTGACCCGTGTTTCGACCGGATGCTGGCCAGCCTCCCGCTGCGCGAGGCGTACCGGCAGGCACTGGGAGTCGACCCGGGCACGAAGCTGATCGTGATCTCGTCCACCTGGGGCGGCGAGTCCCTGCTCGGCAACGACCTGCAGCTCGCCCAGCGCCTCGCGACCAGCCTGGACATGGACGCCTACCGGATCGCGGTGGCGCTGCACCCCAACATCTCCGCGCACCACTCGTCCTGGCAGGTGCGGATGTGGCTGGACCACTGCCGGCGCGCCGGGGTCCTCGCCCTCCCCGAAGAGCGGTTCTGGTGCCAGGCGCTGGTCGCCGCCGACCTCACCCTGGGCGACCACGGCTCGGTCAGCTTCTACTCGGCCGCGCTGGGCACACCGGTGATCCTCGTCTCGGCCCCCGCGGAGGCCGTCGCTCCGGATTCCCCGATCGCCCGGCTGCTCGCCGTGGCGCCGCGGCTCACCGAGGACCCGGTCCGCCAGATCGAGGAGGTCATCGCCGGGCACGATCCCCTCCGGACGGCCGCGATCACCTCGTGCACCACCTCGCTGCCCGGCACCTCCGGCACGGTGCTGTCCGAGACGATCTACCGCCACCTCGGCCTGGACCCCGTGCGGGCGGACCTGCGCGTCCTGCCCGTGCCGGAGGTCGAGATCCCGGAACCACGCGCTCACCTGGCCCGGGTCGAGTTCCGTCGCGGCGAAGCCGTGGTGACCCGCTTCCCGGCGGACTCCCTGCGTGAACCCCGGCGCGCTCCGGACCGGACACACCTCGTGGTCGACGTCCGCGAGACCAGCGCGCGGCTGCTCGACAACGCCGACATCGTGGTGCACCACCACCCGCGGGATCCGGAGAGCTGGATCTCCGCGCAGCTGCGGTCGCTGCCCGGCTGCGCGCTGGCGCTCGCGCGCGGCCAGGACGGCTGGTTCGCGGGCACCGACGACGGCGGGCTCGTCCGGTTCGACGGCCTGACCGGGCCGGCCGACGCGTTCGCGTCCGCGCTCTACCAGCTGCCGGTCGGTGCCATCCCGGGGTCGCTCCGCGTACGGGTGGGCGGGCGCCCGCACCAGGCGCGGGTCACGGTGCTCAGGACAGCCCGGCGAGCCGCGCCGCGGCCATCTCCGCCTCACGCGGAAAGCCGAACCGGGTGAAGATCCGCTCGGCTTCGCGCAGGTCGGGCACGGGATCGGCGCCCTCGGCCCGTGCCACGTCGGCGAGCGCGAGCCGCGCCTCGCCCCGTTCGCGGTGGTAGCCGGTGACACTCGTCACCCCGCCGAGCAGCTCCCTGGCTTCGGCGAGACGTCCCGCGGCGCACAGCTTCCGGCCGCGCCACAGATCGGTCTTGACCACGTTGCCCTGATCCCGGTGGGCCGCGAAGTAGGCGCGGGCCAGGTCGAGCAGCGCCAGCGCCTCGTCCGGCTCCAGCACCTTGGCCAGGTGCATACGGGCCAGCGCGAGGCGGCGCTCGTCGGCGATGCGCCCGGCGAGGTCCAGGTTCTCCCGCAGCACGTCGCCCGCCCGCGGGTCACTCTCGTCGAGCAGCACCAGCCCGAGGCCCTCCAAGGCGGTGGCCTCAGCCTCGAGCGAACCGGCCTCCCGGGCGGCGTCCAGCGCGGAACGCAACACTTCGGCGGCGGTCTCGTACTCCCCTCGCTGGCGGTGGGCGAACCCCAGCTGGGTCCGGAGCACGGACACCAGCAGCGGATCACGCAGCGCCTCGGCGGCCGCCACACCGCGCTGGTTCACCTCGATCATGTCCTGGCCGTACCCGCCGCGCTCGTGCAGGACCCACAACGCGAGGGCGAGTTGTGCGGTGCGCATGAGCACCCCGGCGCGGTAGGCCTCGTCGACGGTGGCGCACAGGTTCGGGTGCTCGTCCGCCAGCCAGGTCAGCGCGGTCGCGCGGTCGTCGAACAACCGGAGGTCGTCGAGCAGCCGGTTCCAGATCCGGCCCGGGCTGACCACCCGGGCCGCCGACACCGCGTGCGCCCAGTAGTGCTCGATCAACGCGCCCATCACCGGCCTGCTCAGCTTGGTCCGGGCGTGGTCACGCACGAGCCCGAGCATCAGGACGCGTTCCTCGTCGGCGCGGGTGACGAGCCGGGCACGGATCAGGCCGCGCAGCCCGTCACGGGCGTCCTCGTCGGCCTCCCCGAGCGCCGCCGCGACCGCTCGGGAGCTGACCGCGGCGGACCCGGGATGCGCCCCCAGCACGCCGTACACCCGCTGGGTCAGCTCGTCCATCCGCTCGTAGGCGGCGTCCAGCACGGCCCGGACCGACAGCTCGCGGTCCCGGGACAGCTCGTGCAGGACCCGCTCCCGCCGAGCGAGCCGGGCGGCGGGCTCGTCGGTGTCCGCGTCGGCGAGCATCATGCCCACCACGCACAGCGCGATGGTCGAGCCGCCGCACACCTCGACCAGCTGATCGATCGCGTCCGGCTCGGCGGCGACCAGGCGCTCACCCGCGATCCGGGCCAGCAGCTCGCGGGACGCCTCCGCGCTCATCGGCTCGATGTCCACCTCCTCCGGAACGGTGTGCACCCGCAGCGTCCCCAGCTCGCGGGCCTGCGTGATCAGCACCGCGGAGTCTCCTTCGTCCGGCATGAGCGCGCGGACCTGGCTGGCCAGCACCGCGTCGTCGATCACCAGCGCGATCGACCTGCCGCGGCACCAGTCGCGCCACAGCGCCGACAGGCCTTCCAGGCTGTGCGGCAGATCCTCGGCGCGGAACTCACCGGTGGCCAGCAGCAGCGTGCGCAAGCCGGTGAGCAGCTGGTCGCTGTCGCTGAGCCCGCCGCCCAGGCGGACGAAGAACGGCCCGCCGTCCGGGTAGTCGCCGGTGTGCCGGTGGACCCACCGCACGGCCAGTTCGGTGCGACCGGAACCGGGTGGGCCCTTCACGATCACCACGATCGGGCGGCCGGTGCGGCGCGCGAAGATCGCGTCCAGCTTCTTCAGCGGGTCCTCGTGGTTCGTGTAGTGCGCCGTCAGGGGCGGCAGGAGGCTGTACCCCCGCGGCTCCGAGCGCGCCGCTCCGAACTGCATGGTGCCGGTGAAGTTGCCGACCTGCACCGCGTTGTGGGCGTCCCCCTCGAACCGGTTCCGCACGTACCAGCTCCCCATCACTCGACACCGGAACTACCGCACCATAGTGCTCCCCACCGCGTCACAAAGCACCAATGATTGCTACGGAGACATCCTGATGGCGGCACGGAGGGTCACGCCGCGGGAGCGCTCCTCACCGCGACCGGGTGAGATACATCGTGCAACGAAAAAACCCGGGCCCTGGAAATCCAGGGCCCGGGTTGTCGGGTGGGCGAGGAGGGAGTTGAACCCTCACGTCCTTTCGGACACACGGACCTGAACCGTGCGCGTCTGCCATTCCGCCACTCGCCCGAGTTGCTGCGACAGCGAAGAGAACTTTAGCAGGCCGTTTCGGGGCCCTTCACCGGGGGTCGTGTCGAAGGGCGCGGATCCCGATAGGATCGATGCGAAAGCACATGGTGCGAAGGAGGGCTTGGGTTCCGTGGGTCGCGTTGAGCGCTTCGATCGACGCCTGGAATCCCTGGTGGGCAACACCTTCGCACGCATGTTCGGCGGCAACGTCGTCACCCAAGAGGTGGCGCAGGCCCTGGAACGCGAAGGCGAGGACAACGTTCGTGAGCTGGCCGGTGGCAGGCTGCTCGCCCCCAACCACTACATCGTGTCGCTGGGGCCGACGGACTACGACCGGATGGCCGGCGATGAGTTGCGTGTCACCCGGGTGCTCACCGAAGCCGTGAAGGAGCACCTCGCCGAACACGGATGGGACACCTATGGTGACGTCGTAGTTTCGCTCGAGCGCAACGACGCGCTGCATACTGGACAATTCAAGACCCGTTCATCCGTCGACCCCGACGTCAGCGCGCGTAACGTCGCGGGTTCAGGACGGTCAGCACGACCCAGCAACGCAGGAGACCCAGCAATGAGCCAGCCCCCCGGCTACGGCCAAGGCCAATACGACCAGGGTGACCCGTACGGCCAGCAGGGCCAGTACGGCTACGGACAGCAGGGACAGCCCGGTTATGACCAGGGTGGCTATGGCCAGCCGGGTTACGACCAGGGGTACGGCCAGCAGCCCGGGTACGACCAGGGCGGCTACGGGCAGCAGCCGGGTTACGACCAGGGCTACGGGCAGCAGCCCGGCTACGACCAGGGCGGCTACGGCCAGCAGCCGGCCTACGACCAGGGCTACGGCCAGCCCCAGGGCGGGTACGACCAGGGCTACGCACAGCAGCCGGGCTACGACCAGGGCGGTTACGGCCAGCAGCCGGGTTACGACCAGGGCTACGGGCAGCAGCCCGGCTACGGCACCCCGCCGGGCGGTTACGGGCCCCCGCAGGGCGCGCCGGACCCGTACGCGCAGCAGGGCTACGCCCCGCCGCCGGCCGCTCCGGGCGCCGGGCGCCAGGTCCAGGCGGTCCTGCAGCTCGACGACGGCTCGAACCGGAACTACACCCTCAAGCAGGGCGGCAACGTCATCGGCCGCGGCCAGGACGCCGACTTCCGCCTGCCCGACACCGGGGTCTCCCGCCGCCACCTGGAGATCACCTGGGACGGCCAGAGCGCGACGCTCGCCGACATCGGCTCCACGAACGGCACCACGGTCAACGGCACCCCCGTCCAGACCTGGCAGCTCGCGGACGGCGACGTGATCCGGGTCGGTCACTCCTCGCTGGTGTTCCGCACGCAGGGCTGACACACGCGCCGGTAACCTGCGCCTGACCGGGTTCGCACCCGAAATCCCGTGTCCCGCAGAATGACTCCTGCGGGACGCCGCGGCGCACGCGTGCCACGGTCGGGAGAACAGAAGGCGGAGACACGTGCCGGAGCTGGTCGTTCAACTCACCAGAGTGGGCTTTCTCGTGCTGCTCTGGCTGTTCGTGCTGGCCGCCCTTCGGGTGGTGCGCTCGGATCTCTACGCGGCCTCGGGCCTGAAGGTGGCGATGCCCGGGCTGCGCCGGGCCAAGGAGCAGAAGAAGCCGCGGGGCAACGCGAAGACGCCCCGCCAGCTGCTCGTCACCCACGGGGCGCTGGCCGGCACGCGGATCACGCTCGACGGCAGGCCGATCACGATCGGCCGCGCCGACGACTCCACCCTGGTGCTGGACGACGACTACGCCTCGACCCGGCACGCCCGTCTCGTACTGCGCGGTGCGGACTGGTACGTGGAAGATCTGGGATCGACCAACGGGACTTATCTGGACCGGGCTAAGGTCACTGCACCCCTCCGAGTCCCACTCGGTGTCCCCATCCGGATCGGCAAGACGGTGATCGAGCTTCGCCCATGACACTCGTTCTTCGCTACGCGGCCCGCAGCGACCGTGGCCTGGTGCGGTCCAGCAACCAGGACTCGGTGTACGCGGGTCCCCGCCTGCTCGCACTCGCCGACGGCATGGGTGGCCATGCCGCGGGTGAGGTGGCCAGCAAGGTCGTGATCGCCTCCCTCGCCCCGCTCGACGACGACGAGCCCGGCGACGACCTGCTGACCATGCTCAGAGACGCGGTGGCCGGCGGCAACGCGGCCATCAGCGAGCTGGTGGCGAACGACCCGGACCTCGACGGCATGGGCACCACGCTCACCGCGATGCTGTTCTCCGGCTCGCGCCTGGGCATGGTCCACGTGGGCGACTCGCGCGCCTACCTGTTCCGCAACGGCCAGCTGACCCAGATCACCCGCGACGACAGCTTCGTCAACGAGCTGCTGGAGCAGGGCCGCATCACCGCCGACCAGGCCGCGACCCACCCGCAGCGCTCGCTGCTGCTCAAGGCCCTCACCGGGCACGAGGTCGAGCCGAGCCTGACCGTGCGCGAAGCCCGCGCCGGCGACCGGTACCTGCTGTGCTCCGACGGCCTGTCCGGCATGGTCAGCGACGAGACGCTGGCCGAGGCGATCCGCATCCCGGACCCGCAGGACTGCGCCGACCGCATGATCGAGCTGGCGCTCAAGGGCGGCGGCACCGACAACGTGACGGTCATCGTCGCGGACGTGGTGGACGTCGACTACGGCGAGGACGCGCCCATCGTGGGCGGCGCCGCCGGGGACGGCAGCGACCAGTACGAACTCCAGGGCGACTCCCCCGCGGCCAGGGCCCGCGCGCTGACCCAGCCGCCCCCGCCCCGCCGCCGCAGATGATCGCGCCGCCGGAGGAGCCGAAGAAACGCCGCAAGTGGCGCTGGGTCGTCGGCATCCTGCTGGTGCTGGTGGTGCTCGGCGCGGGCGCGATCGCCACCCGCTACTTCGTGCTGAGCCAGTACTACGTCGGCGAGGGCGCCAACCAGGAGGTCGCGATCTTCCGCGGCGTGCCCGGCAGCATCCTCGGCGTCCCGCTGCACCAGCAGGCCGAGGGCTCGTGCCCGTCCGGCGACCAGGTGTGCGACAAGCTGACCGTGCCGCAGCTGCAGCAGGACGCGCAGGCCGCGGTGCGCAACGGTGTGAAGAAGGACAGCTTGGCCGACGCGCGCGACTACATCGACAACTTCCTGCGCTACAAGACGCTGCGGGACTGCACCCAGACCACCATTCCCGGCGTGCCGACCGTGCCGAGCGAATCGACGAGCCAGCAGGCGGGGAGGGACTGCGCGACGACGACGGTGCCAGGTGGCGGTGGCTGATGTCCCAGCCATCGCTGTCCGATCCGGCAGCCTCCCTCTACGCGACGAACCCCCCGCGGGACATGCCGACCCGGCGTGGCACGGAACTGGCCATGCTGGGCTTCGCCGCGTTCATCGTCACCTGCGCGTTCGTGCTCGTGCAGGCGAACCAGGAGCAGGAGCTGTCCTGGTCGATCGTCTGGTACGGGCTGGCCTACCTGGGGTTGTTCTCGGTCGCCCACGTGGCCGTGCGCAGGTGGGCGGCGTACGCGGACCCGCTGATCCTGCCGTGCGTGGCGCTGCTCAACGGCCTCGGCCTGGTGATGATCTACCGGATCGACCTGGCCAACGCCGAGAAGGCGACGCAGGCGAGCAGGGACTTCACCGCGGACGCGCCGAAGCAGGTGCTGTTCACCGCGCTCGCGCTGGTGCTGTTCCTGGCCGTGCTGGTCCTGGTGAAGGACCACCGGACCCTGACCCGCTACGGCTACACCGCGGGCCTGGTCGGCATGGTCGCGCTGGCGTTGCCCGCGCTGCTGCCCAGCTCGCTGTCCGAGGTCAACGGCGCGAAGGTGTGGCTGAAGCTGCCGGGCTTCTCGATCCAGCCGGCGGAGTTCTCGAAGATCCTGCTGATGATCTTCTTCGCCTCCTTCCTGGTGGCCAAACGCGACCTGTTCATGATCGCGGGCCGGAAGGTGTTCGGCGTCGAGCTGCCGCGTGCGCGTGACCTGGGCCCGCTGCTGATCGCGGCCGGGGTCTGCCTCCTGGTCCTGGTGTTCGAGAAGGACCTGGGCACCTCGCTGCTGATCTTCGGCATCGTGCTGGTGATGCTCTACGTCGCCACCGAACGCGCGATCTGGGTGGTCACCGGCCTGAGCTTCTTCATCCTCGGCTGCCTGATCGCCTACCAGCTGTTCACGCACGTCGAGCAGCGCGTGGCGAACTGGATCGACCCGCTGGAGACCTACTCCGACCCGGGCGGCGGCTACCAGATCGCGCAGGGCCTGTTCGGCCTCGGCACCGGCGGGGTCGGCGGCACCGGGCTGGGCGCCGGGCGCCCGGAGATCGTGCCGGAGTCCAACACCGACTTCATCACCGCCGGACTCGGCGAGGAGCTCGGGTTCGTCGGCCTCGCCGCGATCCTGATGGTCTACCTGCTGCTGGCCACCCGCGGCATGCGCAGCGCGCTGGCGGTGCGGGACACGTTCGGCAAGCTGCTCGGCTGCGGCCTGTCGTTCGCGATCGTCATGCAGGTGTTCGTGATCGTCGGCGGGGTGACGAAGCTGATCCCGATGACCGGCATCACGACGCCCTTCCTGTCCTACGGCGGCTCGTCGCTGCTGGCCAACTACATCCTGGTCGCCCTGCTGCTCCGCATCTCGGACGCGGCGCGGCGGCCTGCCCAGAAGCCCCGGCCCAAGCAGCCGCAGCAACAGGCTCCGCTGGCCGAGGCGCACACGGTGATGGTGCAGCGGCCGCCGGCCGGGGGCAACGCGACAGGGGAACCGACGGCATGAACAAGCCCATGCGCCGCGTCGGCATCGCCATGATCACCATGGTGGTGCTGCTGCTGGCCAACATCACCTACATCCAGGTGGTGAAGGCCGACGACTACCGCACCGACTCGCGCAACCAGCGGGTGCTGCTGGACCAGTACTCCCGGCAGCGCGGCAGCATCGTGTCGCAGTACGACGGCCAGGTGCTCGCCGACGTCGTGGCGACGAACGACAAACTGAAGTTCGAGCGCCGCTACACCGACGGCCCGATGTACGCGCCGGTCACCGGCTACTACTCGGTGCGCTACGGCTCGGGCGGCATGGAGCGCGCCGAGGACGACATCCTCAACGGCGAGGACCCGCGGCTGTTCGTGCGCCGCCTGTCGGACATGGTGACCGGACGGGACCCGCGTGGCGGCAACGTCCAGCTGACCATCAACCCCGCCGTGCAGTCGGCCCTGTACAACGCGATGACCTCGAAGGGCTACACCGGCGCCGCGGTCGCGATGAACCCGAAGACCGGTGAGATCCTCGCGATGGTCTCCACCCCGTCGTACGACCCGAACGCCCTCGCCTCGCACGACAGCACCGCCCAGCAGGAGGCGTGGACCCGGTTCAACGACGACCCGAAGAACCCGATGCTGAACCGGGCGATCTCGGAGACCTACCCGCCGGGGTCGACGTTCAAGCTGCTGGTCGCCGCCGCCGAGCTGGAGAACGGCGCCACCGCCGACACCCCGGTGAGCAACGCGCCGAACGTGAAGCTGCCGGGCACCAACGTCACGCTGGAGAACTACGGCGGCGCGGCCTGTCCGGGCACGACGTTCAAGGACGCGCTGGCGCACTCCTGCAACGTGCCGTTCGCGACCTTCGCCGGCCAGCTGGGGGCGGACAAGCTGCGCCAGATCGCGGTCAACTTCGGCATCGGCACCCCGCTGTCGATCCCGATGAACGTGGCGCCCTCCAGCCTGGGCGACCTGGACTCGCAGGCCGCGCTGTACCAGAGCGGCATCGGCCAGCGCGACGTGCGGCTGACCCCGCTGCAGGACCTGATGCTGTCCGCCACGATCGCCAACGGCGGCATGGCGATGCGGCCGCAGCTGATCAAGAAGCTGCTCGCGCCGGACCTGTCCGACCTGGAGACCTTCTCGCCGCAGGAGCTGACCGGCACGCCGGCGCTGTCCGCGGAGAACGCGGCCGTGCTGCGCGACATGATGATCGCCTCCGAGGCCAACACCAAGGGCGGCGGCAAGCGCGGCAACATCCAGATCGCGTCCAAGACCGGTACCGCCGAGCACGGCACCGACCCGAAGGCCACCCCGCCGCACGCCTGGTACACCGCGTTCGCGCCGGCCGCCGACCCGCAGATCGCCGTCGCGGTCATCGTGGAGTCCGGTGGTAACCGCGGCCTGGAGGCCACCGGTGGCACCGTGGCCGCGGAGATCGGCCGTGCCGCGATCAACGCCCAGCTCGGGGGTGGGTAGCGCATGCTGTCCACCGGTCAGCTGCTGGCCGATCGTTACCGGCTCGTCCACCGCATCGCCGTCGGCGGCATGGGCGAGGTGTGGCAGGCCAGCGACACCCGGTTGGACCGGATCGTCGCGGTGAAGGTGCTCAAGGCGGAGCTGTCCCAGGACGCGGAGTTCCTGCACCGCTTCCGCACCGAGGCCCGCACGACGGCCTCGCTGAACCACCCCGGCATCGCGGCCGTGCACGACTACGGCGAGACGGTCGCGGGCGAGCACGCGATCGCCTTCCTGGTGATGGAGCACGTCGACGGCGAACCCCTGGCCGGGATCCTGATGCGCGAGGGCAGGCTGGCGGCCGACCGGACGCTGGACATCCTCGAGCAGGCGGGCAACGCGCTGCAGGCCGCGCACGAACGCGGGCTGGTGCACCGGGACATCAAGCCGGGCAACATCCTGGTGACCCCGAACGGCACGGTGAAGATCACCGACTTCGGCATCGCGAAGGCCGCCGACGCGGCGCCGGTGACCAGGTCCGGCATGGTGATGGGCACCGCCCACTACATCGCGCCCGAGCAGGCGCTCGGCCACGACGCGGAACCGGCGAGCGACGTGTACTCGCTGGCCGTGTGCGGCTACGAGTGCCTGGCCGGGCACCGGCCGTTCCTGTCCGAGAACGCGGTGACGGTCGCGATGATGCACATCCGCGACCTGCCGCCGCCGTTGCCGCCGGACGTGCCACCGCACGCCCGCGCGGTCATCGAGGCGACCCTGGTCAAGGACCCGCGGCAGCGCTACAACAGCGGCGGCGAGTTCGCGGCCGCCATCGCCGCCGTCCGCAACGGGCACGCGTTACCCACCCCGCGCGGCCTGGTGCAGACTTATGCCCCGGTCGTCGGCCCGGTGGCAGCCGTCGGCCCGGTGTCCCAGCCGGCGATGCAGCCGGTCAGCCCACCCGGCATGCCGCACCCGAGCGGGGTGCTGCCGATGCCGGTGCCACCGCGGCGGCGGGTGCCGATCGCCGTGTGGGTGCTGCTGGCCGTGCTGGTGGCCGGGATCGTGGTGGTCCTGCTGGTGCTCCTGCCCGACTGGGGCGGCGACAGCGGGACGGGCCGGGTTCCGGGCGGTCAGGTCGGCACGACCGAAATGGTTCCCGGCACGCGGCAACTCCCTCCCCCCGACGAGACGACCTACGAGGCATGATGAGCTGGACGGAACGGAACGGCTTTTTCCGATGACTGCACCCAGGATGCTGTCCAACCGCTACGAACTGGGCGACACGCTCGGTTACGGCGGCATGTCCGAGGTCCACCACGGCACGGACGTCCGGCTGGGCCGCGAGGTCGCCGTGAAGATCCTGCGTGCCGACCTCGCCCGCGATCCCCAGTTCCAGGAGCGGTTCCGCCGCGAGGCGCAGAACGCCGCGGCGCTGAACCACCCGGCGATCGTTGCTGTGTACGACACCGGTGAGGCGCAGACCGAGTACGGTCCGCTGCCCTACATCGTGATGGAGTACGTGCGCGGCCGGACGCTGCGCGACATCGTCAAGACCGAGGGCCCGCTGTCGCAGAAGCGGGCCATGGAGGTCATGGCCGACGTCTGCGCCGCGCTGGACTTCTCGCACCGGCACGGCATCGTGCACCGGGACGTGAAGCCGGCCAACGTGATGATCACCGACCAGGGCGCGGTCAAGGTGATGGACTTCGGCATCGCGCGGGCGATGCACGACGGCCAGGCCGCGATGACGCAGACGGCCGCGGTGATCGGCACGGCCCAGTACCTGTCGCCGGAGCAGGCGCGTGGCGAGGGTGTGGACGCGCGCAGCGACGTCTACGCCGCCGGGTGCGTGTTGTTCGAGCTGATCACGGGTGAGCCGCCGTTCACCGGTGATTCGCCGGTCGCGGTGGCCTACCAGCACGTGCGGGAGGACCCGAAGGCGCCGTCGGCGGTGAACCCCGCGGTGTCGCCGGAGCTCGACGCGATCGTGCTGAAGGCGCTGGCCAAGGGCCCGGCCAACCGCTACCAGTCGGCTGCCGAGATGCGCGCGGACCTGGTCCGCACGTTGTCCGGGCAGCGGCCGTCGGCGCCGATGGTGATGACGGCCGACGAGCGCACGCAGGTGATCGGCGGGGCGCCCGGGCACGCGGCCGACTACGACTACGACCCCGATGCGGTCGAAGAGGACGAGAAACGCCGCAAGCGCAGGCGGATCACCGCCGCCGTCATCTTCACGTTGATCGGCCTCGGCCTGGTCGCGTTCATCCTGTGGCTGAGCGACGCGTTCGACTCGAAACCGGCAACGGCGATGATCCCCGACGTCAAGGGCCAGCAGGCGGCGCAGGCCGAACAGACGCTGCACGACAGGGGCTTCCAGAACATCGTGCTGGCCGACAAGCCGTGCTTCCGCCAGCCCAACGGGGTGGAGACCTGCTCGGCCGACGCCGTGGGCAAGGCGATCAACACCGACCCCGCCGCCGGGGTGAGCGTCTCGCTGGACCAGCGGATCACGCTGTTCATCGGCCGCGCGCCGGCGAACGTCGCGGTGCCGAGCCTGCTGGGCAAGACCCGGGAGGAGGCCACCGCGCTGCTCAACCAGGCCGGGCTGCTCCTGGACCCGAACGTGCAGGAAGTCGACGTCGACGACGAGGACCAGTACGGCAAGGTCCAGAGCCAGAACCCGACCGCGAACACGCAGATCGCGCAGGGCAGCACGGTGTCCATCAAGGTCGGCAAGACGCCGAACATGGTGGAGGTCACCGACTACACCGGCCAGCAGTACGACGTGGCGAAGGCGGGTCTGGAGGCCCTCGGCTTCAAGGTCAGCAAGCAGGAGACCGACTCCGACCAGCCGGAGGGCCAGGTCCTCAACCAGAAGCCGAACGCGGGCCAGCAGCGCGAGGGCTCGACGGTCACGCTGACGGTGTCGAACGGATCGCAGCAGAAGATCTCGATGCCGGACCTGCGTGGCCTGACCCAGAACGAGGCGCTGCAGCGGCTGCAGCAGCTCGGCTGGGACGGCCAGGTGGAGTACCGGTCCGACAAGCTGTCCGACGAGGACATGAACGGCAAGGTCACCGGCAGCGTGCCGACGGCGGGCACGCAGATCACCAAGAGCGAGAAGATCACGCTGCTCATCGGCGAGTCCGACAGCGGTGGCGGTGGTGGCGACGACACGACATCGCCGACCAGCTCGCCGAGGTTCCCGATCCCGGGCGGCCCGTAGAGCTCGACCGACAAGGGCCCGCTTCCCCACCGGGGAGGCGGGCCCTTCGTTTTGGCACACGATCATCGAACGGCTGTGACAGTACTGGCACAAAACCCGCATAGCTTGCGGTCATGGTCTCCGCTCCTCCGATGCCCCCTGCCCGGATCCGGGAATCCGACGCCGCACCGCGCGAGATGGCCGATCGCGGTAAGCGCTGGCAGGCGGTCGTGGCGGTCACCGGCGGGACTGCCCTGATCGCGGCGCAGGCGGCGCGGTACGGGAACTGGATCGTCGACGACGCGGCGATCACGTTCGGCTACGCCCGTGGCTTCGCCGAGGGGCTGGGACCGGTCGTGCAACCCGGCGCGGAAGCCGTGGAGGGGTACTCGAACCCCACGTGGACCGCCCTGCTGGCGCTCGGCAGGCTGATGGGGTTGTTCGACCGCGGCGCGATCCTCGGCATCCCGGACTACGTCCTGTTCCCGAAGGCGCTGGCGCTGCTGTGCTGCGCGGGCATCCTGATCGCGATCCACTCCGCGGCGACGGTGGTGACGCGCCGGCCGTGGGTGGTGACACTGCTCGCCGCGGTCGCGCTCGCGTCCGTGCCGTCGTTCGTGATCTGGTCGTTTTCGGGGCTGGAGAACTCGCTGTACGCGCTGACGGTCGTCGCGCTGGCCGTGATGGTCTTCCGCGCCGTCCTGCGTGGACGGTTGCGCACGCCGAAGCTCGCGGTGGCGGCCGGAGCGCTCGCGGCGGGGGCGGCCCTCACCCGGCCGGAGGGCGCGGTCTACGCGGCGGTCCTCCCGCTGGTGTTGCTGATCCACCTGCGCAGGCAGGTGCTGTGGACGAGCGTCCGCCAGGCCCTCCTCTCGGTCGCCGCCTTCGCCGTCCCGTACGGCGGATACCTCCTCTGGCGCTACCTCGAGTTCGGGCGGCTGGTGCCGAACACGGCCGTGGCGAAGAAGCAGGGCGTACCGGAGATCGGGCAGCTGACCCGCGACGGCGACCTGGTGCAGTACCTGGGGGCGCCGGCCGTGCTCGTGCTGGTCGTCCTGGTCGGGATCGCGCTGTCCCGCTCCTCGTCGTGGCGGGACGGGCTCGTCGCGTTGCTCGTGCCGCTCGGGCTCGCGTCGGTGGCGTACGCGGTGCTGGAGCCGGACTGGATGGGCCAGTTCCGGTTCGCCACCCCGGTCTGGGCTCTGCTGGCGCTGATCGGTTCGCTCGCGGTCGTCGAGGTCTTCCGGACGGCGCGAGCACGTGGCCGCACCCTGATCACGGTCGCGCTCGTCGCCACGCTGCTGCCGTCCGGTGTGACGCTCGCGCAGGCCGCCGAGCGGTTCAGCCGGACGCCGACGCTGCCGATGTGTTTCATCGCCGACCGCTTCGGGCGCATGTTCAACCAGTACGCGGACATCCTGGGCGTGCGCGAAGGTTCGGTGCTGGAGCCCGACCTCGGTGGCACGGCCATGACCAGCCGTCTGCACGTCGTCGACATGGCCGGCCTGGTCGACGCGAAGATCGCGGACTTCTACCGCGACTGGGACATGGCCGGGATGCGCGACCACGTGTTCGAGGAGGTGAAGCCGACGTTCGTGCACTTCCGGATGTACTGGGGCGGCTTGACCGGGCTCGCCGGCGACCCGCGCCTGGCCCGGGACTACGTCCCGCTCTACGAGTACCCCGCCCCCGCCGAGTACGGCGGCGACTTCGTGCGCCGGGAAGTGGCCGGTGACCCCGTCCTGCTCGCCGCGGCGCGGGAATACGCGGCGGAGACGGTTCCGGTGACGGAGAGCCGGGTCAACGCGTGGGGCCTGCGGCAGTGCGGCGACACACTGGCACCGGGGCAGACCACGCTCGGGATTCACTGACCCCGCGGCAGCGACACGGTGAAAACCGCACCGTCGCGTTCGGACACCGTGATGCGGCCGCCGTGGATGCGGGCGTTCTCCTGGGCGATCGCCAGTCCGAGCCCGCTCCCGGAGGTCGCCGTACGGGCCCGGTCGCCGCGGGCGAAGCGGTCGAAGACCAGCTCGCGCAACTCCACCGGAACGCCCGGGCCGGAGTCGGCGACCTCCACCGTGACCAGCCCGGGCCGCGTTCCGTCGATGGTGACGCGGACCGGTGGGTCGCCGTGGGTGAGCGCGTTGGTCAGGAGGTTCCGGGCGATGGTGTGCACCCGCCGCGGATCGGCGCGCACGATCACGTCGCCCACCGCGCGCAGGGTGGTCCCGTCACCACCGCCGACGAGGTCGATCGCCTCCGCCCACAGGTCGGCCAGGTCCACGGCGACGGCGTGGAAGTCGGCCACTCCCGCGTCGAACCGCGACATTTCGAGCAGGTCCTCGACCAGGCTCGCGAGCCGCCGCGACTGCACGGACAGCAGCCGGGCGGCGCGCTCGCGGGCGTCCGGGTTGTCGCTGTCCACCCCGTCGGCGGCGGCGACCACGGTCGCCACCGGGGTGCGCAGGTCGTGTGCGACGTCGGCGACGAACCGGCGCTGTTGTTCTTCCTTCGCCCGCAGCTCCACGATCGACCGCCCGACCTGCTCGGCCATCGCGTTGAACGACCCGGCCAGGTCCGCGAGCTCGTCACCGCCGCGCACGACCAGGCGCGTGTCCAGCTCGCCATCGCCCAGCCGGATCGCGGCGTTCGCGACCGCACGCACCGGCCGCTGGATCCGCCGGGCGGCCACCATGCCGCCCGCGATGCCGAGCGCCGTCACGAGCAACGCCATCCCGGCGAGGTTGCGCCGCAACTTGGACAGGTCCGCCCGCAGCGCGTCCAGCGTGTAGTACTCGACGAGCACCACGTCCATGATCGGCGAACCGGCCAGCACCAGGAACGGTGAGTTCTCGGGCTCGGTGCCCAGCGGTGCGTCGCCGGCGCGCGCCGCGGACAGCAGCCATCCCGGGATCGTCACCGGCGGCTCGGCACCGTGCACCAGCACCTGCTCGCGGGTGTAGTCGAACACGTTCCACGCGACGGCGTGTTCGCGGAGCATGTAGTCGATCACCCCCTCGGTGGGCAGGTTCCGAGCGACGAACCGCGCCTGGGCGAGGTCCGACTCGAAGTCCGCGCGCGACGCGGAGTGGAAGCGTTGCGTCATGTCGTTCGCCTGGAGGTGGTAGGCCGCCAGAGCCATCGCCACGGTCGCGGCCGTCGTGACCACCACGACCGCGGCCGCGATGCGTGCACGCAGACCGAAGTGCGGCCTCATGGTCGGGTCAGCCGGTAGCCGAGGCCGCGGACGGTCCGGATCAGCTCGGGATGTGCCGGATCCTTCTCGATCTTCGCCCGCAACCGGGCCACGGCGGCGTCGACCATGCGCGAGTCGCCCACGTAGCCGTAGTCCCAGACCCGTTTGAGCAGCATCTGCCTGCTCAGCACCTGCCCCGGGTGGTTCGCGAACTCGACCAGCAGTTTCAGCTCGGTGGCGGTGAGGTGGAGCTCAGCCCCGTCGGCGCGCACCGTCAGGCCGTCGGTGTCCACCTCGAGGTGACCGATCTGCAGTTTCGGGATGGACGGCGCGGCCCCGCGGCGCAGGATCGCCTTGATCCGGGCGTCGACGACGCGCGGCTCGACGGGTTTCACCACGTAGTCGTCGGCGCCGCCCTCCAGCCCGACGATGACGTCGACCGGGTCGCCGCGCGCGGTCAGCATGATGACCGGCACCTGGCTGCGGGCCCGGATGCGACGGCAGACCTCGAACCCGTCGACGTCCGGCAGCATGACGTCGAGCAGAACGAGGTCGACCGCGGCGCCGTCGAACAGCTCCGACAGTGCGCGCTCCCCGGAGTCCGCGACCACCACGTCGTGCCCGAGCCCGCTGAGCGCGAGCGAAAACGCCTCAGCCAGCGCCTCGTCGTCCTCCACCAACATCACCGACGCCACGAACACCCCCCGACAACCGGCGTTCCGGCACGATACTCAGGCCCGGCGGTGCACGGCCCAGCCGGTGCCCGCGGCGCTCACCGCCAGCAGGAGCACCCCGCCGAGCAGGCCGAGCGCCACCGCGGAGCCCGGCCCGGAACCCAGCAACCCGCGCAGCATCGGGTTCACCACCGGCACCCAGCGGACCAGCAGCACGATCCCGAGCAGCGCGAGCGCGGCCAGCATGGTGTAGCCGATCCGCGGGAGCAGCAGGCGCGAGCACGGCAGTCCGACGGCGACGCCGGCCGCGGCGCAGGCCACGTGCGCGACCACGCCGTCGACCAGCACGCCCGCGGAGAACCCGGGGTGCACCAGCGCGGCCCAGACCAGCGGGATCACCATCAGGACGGCGGAGCACAGCGCGACCGCGCCGACGATCCCGGAGAGCACGGTGGACAGCCGGCCGGCGTGCACCTGGGTGATCAGCCGTTGCGTCGGGTCCTCGGCGTCGACCAGGGCGATCGTCAGCCAGCACGCGACCACGGTCAACGCGCCGGCGCTGACCGCGTACAGCGGGCGGGTCTCGGAACCGGCGTCGCTGAAGAGGACACCCAGCAGGATCAGGTACGCCAGCAGCGGCGGCAGCCAGCGCTGGGAGTGCGCGAGCAACGCGAGCTGGTAGCGGATCACCGGCGCACCGCCGGGGTGTCCACCCGCACCACCGACCAGCCGCCGCTCAGCGCGTTCAGCAGCAGCTCGTCCGTGTTCTCGGCCGCGACGGTCAGTTCGACGTGGTCGCCGTCGCGGCGGGTGGCGAGCACACCGGGCAGGTCGGCCGCACCGGATCCGCGCAGCACCACGCGGGCGGCCCGGTCCACCACGCGCAGCACCCCGCCGGTGAGGCGGAAGACCTCGGTGGCGTGGGCGTGGGCGCGCTCGTCGCGGTGCTCGGTGAACACCACGCTCGCCCCGCGGGCGCTGGTCTCGGCGATGATCTCGCCGAGCACCTCGTGCGCGTCCGGATCCAGCCCCGACCACGGCTCGTCCAGCACCAGCAGGTCCGGTTCGGTGAGCAGCGCCTGGGCCAGGCCGACCTTCTGCGCGTTGCCCTTCGACAGGTGCCGCAGCGGCGTGTTCGGGCCGCCGGCCAGCGCCAGCCGGTCCAGCCGCGGCCGCGGGTCCGCTTCGGACGCTCCGGAGATCCGGCCGAGGTGGCGCAGGTAGGCCACGGCGCTCATCCGGGTGGACGCCGGGAACCGGTCGGGCACGTACCCGACGCGCGGACGGCCGGTGACCGTGCCCGACGAGGGCCGGGACAGCCCGGCGAGGATCCGCAGCAGCGTGGACTTGCCGGAGCCGTTGGTGCCGACCACGCCGACCACGCTGCCCGGCCGCACCTCGAGGTCCACCCCGGTCAGCACCGGGGCGTCACCGTAGCGCTTGCCGACCCCCAGCAGCCGGATCACGCAGCGGCGGCCTTCTGCAACGCCGCGACCTCACGCTCCAGGGCGTCCACCACCGCCGGCTGGACCGGGTGACCGGCCGTGGCCATCCAGTTCGCCAGCATCCGGTGCCCGCCCTGCGTCAGCACCGACTCGGGGTGGAACTGCACACCCTCCACCGGCAGCTCGCGGTGCCGCATGCCCATCACCACACCGGACTCGGTGCGCGCGGTGACCTCGAACTCGGCCGGGATGGTCTCCGGCAGCACGGTCAGCGAGTGGTAGCGGGTCGCGGTGAACGGGTCGGGCAGGCCGGCGAGCACGCCACCGCCCTCGTGGTGCACCTGGCTGGTCTTGCCGTGCAGCAGCTCGGGCGCGCGGTCGACGGTCGCGTTCCACGCCACACCGATGGCCTGGTGGCCGAGGCACACGCCGAGCATCGGGGTGTGAGTGCCGGCACACTTGCGCACCACGTCGACGCTCTGGCCGGCGCGCTCCGGCGTGCCCGGCCCCGGCGAGACGAGCACCCCGTCGAACTCGGGCACGCGGTCGAGGTCGACGACGTCGTTGCGCCAGACAGTGCATTCGTTGCCGAGCTGGGCCAGGTACTGGACCAGGTTGTAGACGAAGCTGTCGTAGTTGTCGACGACGAGAACGCGCATGGGCTCAAGACTACCGGCGTCCACATGCTGGACCGCAATTCACATCACAGTGAAAGTAAGGGTCACCTATCTTTACCGTGGCAAGGGTGAGCCGTAGTCCTCTTCGCGTCGCCATCGTGGGCGCCGGCCCCGCCGGCATCTACGCCGCCGACATCCTCGACAAGTCCGACACCGACGTCAGCATCGACATCTTCGAACGCATGCCGGCGCCGTTCGGGCTGATCCGGTACGGCGTCGCGCCCGACCACCCGCGCATCAAGGGCATCGTGACCGCCCTGCACAAGGTGCTCGACCGGCCCGGCATCCGGCTGCTCGGCAACGTCGGCTACGGCACCGACATCAAGCTGGACGACCTGCGCGAGTTCTACGACGCGGTCATCTTCGCCACCGGCGCGATGAGCGACCGCGCGCTGGACATCCCGGGCATCGACCTGCCCGGCAGCTACGGCGCCGCCGACTTCGTGTCCTGGTACGACGGCCACCCGGACGTTCCGCGCACCTGGCCGCTGGAGGCGACCAGCGTCGCCGTCCTCGGTGTCGGCAACGTGGCGCTCGACGTGGCCCGCGTGCTCGCCAAGACCGCGGACGAGCTGCTGTCCACCGACATCCCGCCGAACGTGTACGAGGGCCTGAAGTCCAGCAAGGTCACCGACGTGCACGTGTTCGGCCGCCGCGGGCCCGCCCAGGCCAAGTTCACCCCGCTCGAACTGCGCGAGCTGGACCACTCGCCGAACGTCGAGGTCATCGTCTACCCCGAGGACATCGAGTTCGACGACGGTTCGATCGCCGCGATCCGGTCCTCCAAGCAGGTCGACATGGTGGTCAAGACGCTGCAGGAGTGGGCGATCCGCGACCAGGGTGACCGGCCCAAGCGCCTGCACCTGCACTTCTTCCACTCGCCGACGGAGATCCTCGGCGACGAGCGGGTCACCGGCCTGCGCACCGCGCGCACCGAGCTGACCGGCGACGGCAACGTCCGCGGCACCGGCGAGTTCCACGACTGGGACGTCCAGGCCGTGTACCGCGCGGTCGGCTACCTGTCCTCCGAGCTGCCGGAGGTCCCGTTCGACCACGACAGCGGCACCGTCCCGAACGAGGCCGGTCGCGTGCTGGACATCGACGGCGACCACGTGCCCGGCGTGTACGTGACGGGCTGGATCAAGCGCGGCCCGGTCGGCCTGATCGGCCACACCAAGGGCGACGCGGCCGAGACGATCCGCAACCTGCTCGCCGACGCGGACTCCCTGACCGCGCCGAAGCAGTCCGACCCGGACGCGATCACGTCGTTCCTGGCCGACCGCGGCGTCCCGTTCACCACCTGGGAGGGCTGGGGCAAGCTCGACGCGCACGAACGCGCCCTGGGCGAGCCGCAGGGCCGGGAACGCGTGAAGGTCGTCGAGCGCGAGGAGATGATCCGCGTCTCGCGCGGCTAGCACCTCCGGAGGTCGATGACGACCTTGCCGCGCACGTGCCGACCTGCCTGGAGTTCGGCCGCCCGGCGGATCTGGTCCACCGGGAAGCTCGCTGCGATGGGCACCCGGAGCCGGCCCGCGGCGACCAGGCGGGCGATCTCGTCCAGGGCGCCGGGAGCGGCGTTCGCGCCGTTGGCCGCCGCGACGCCGTCGGCTTTCGTGGCGATGGTGCAGATGCGGCTGTCCGGAACGCCGAGTTCCCTCGCCGCGTGCAGTGTCTCCGTCCCGTGCAGGTCGATGGCGGCGGTGACACCGCTGGGAACGAGGGCTCGGACGCGGTCGGCCAGGCCGTCGCCGTAGGCGACCGGCTCGGCTCCGAGACCGCGCAGGTACTCGGCCGATGCCGCTGATCCGGTGCCGATCACGCGCGCTCCGGCGATCCGGGCCAGCTGGACGGCGAAGACCCCGACCCCGCCACCCGCGCCGCCGATCAGCACGGTGTCGTCCGGGCCGGGAGCCACCGCGGCGAGGGCGGCGGATGCCGTGCGGCCGGCGATCGTGAGGGTGGCGGCGGTGCGGTCGTCGACGCCGTCGGGGGTGTGGTGGACCTCGTTCGCGGCGACGGCCCCGGCCGCGTCGACCACCACGAAGTCGGCGACCGCGCGGGACAACGCGCCCCCGAACACCCGGTCACCTGGCGCGAAGCCGGTCACCCCGGCGCCGACCTGGTCGACCACTCCCGCGTAGTCGGTACCGAACCCGGCCGGGAGGCTCAACCCGAACCGGGCGGCGGTGTCCGCGTCGGCGGTCATGATCCAGTCCATCGGGTTGAGGCCGGCCGCGGTGACCCGCACACGGACCTGCCCCCGGCCGGCCCGCGGAGCGGGAATCGCACGGATCGTCAGGACTTCGGGCCCCCCGAACGAATCCAGCTGGACCGCCCTGCTCCTGCCCGTCGCCGGTTGATCGCTCTGTTGCTGCATGTACGCCGGGCTCCTTCGGACGCAGCGAAACGGACTATGCTCCGTTTACCTGACCAACCCTAACACAAGCGGAGCGTGATCCGTTTTGCCTGAGACGGAGGGGCGCGCGCCACGGGCGGACGCGACCCGCAACCGCGACCAGCTGCTCGCGGTGGCGACCCGCATGTTCGCGTCGGCCGACGCCGAGCCGTCGATGCGCGCGATCGCCCGCGAGGCGGGCGTCGGCATCGCGACGCTCTACCGGCACTTCCCGACCCGGGAGTCGCTGGTCGACGCGGTCTACCGGGACCAGGTGGCGCGGCTGACGACCGGCGCCCGTGAACTGCTCGACCGGCTGCCCCCGGCCGCGGCGATGCGGCGCTGGATGGACTTGTTCGGGGCCTGGATCGCGACCAAGAACGGCATGCTCGACACGCTGCTCGCGATGATCGAGTCGGGCGAGATAGCCCATGCCCAGACCCGGACCGAGCTACTGGCGGCCATCACCACCGTGCTCGACGCCGGCCGCGTGGCAGGCGACCTACGCAACGATGTCACCGCCGACGACATCGCCGCCTCTCTCATCGGCATCTTCACGGTGGCCCCCCGGCCCGCGCACGAAGCCAAGGCCGGCCGCCTGCTGAACCTCCTGATGGACGGCCTCCGGCCGCCGCCCGGCTGACCGGCCCGGGCCCGGAGCTAGTTCACCGAGACCTGGTTGAACGGGAGCATCGGCTCCAGCCAGGGGAACACGACGAACAGCAGCAACGCGATCACGCCGAGCACCAGCACCAGCGCGGTCACCGCCTTGACCCCGGCCGGGCCGGGCAGCCTGCGCCAGATCCAGCCGTACATCACACGCCTCCGATCGCCTGCAGCAGCTGCTCGTAGGTGGCACCCGGGGTCTTCGGGTACTGGTTGGTCAGCACGGCGTGCACGATCAGCCGCTGCTTGTCGGAGAACCGCGGGTGGCACGTGGTCAGCGTGAGCAGGGAGACCTGCTGGGCCGTCGGCAGCACGTCGGCCGTCCGGTGCGGCACCGGCGCGACCACCTCGCCCTGGTCCGGTGTCACGATCTCCCGGCCGAAGGTCTTGCCGTACGGGCCGCCGTCCGGCGCGTCGGTGCGCAGGGTGCCCACGTTCGCGCACTGCGGGCGGGCGGCCTTGTCGGCGTTCCAGTTCGCGAGTTCGTCCTGGTGAGGCAGCACGCGGTAGACGAAGAAGTCGCTCTGCGTCTCGATCACGATCGCGTCGCACGAGGCGAGCAGGTCGAGGTCGTTGAACGGCGCCCCCTTGCCGACGCGGTGCCCGGCGACGGCGAAGTTGCCCGGCTCGCCCGGCAGCGCGGTGCCCTTGTAGTGCCCCGGCCCGACCTCCAGCGCCTTCGCGTCCGTGCCCTCCTGGATCGTGAAGTGGTAGTCCGCGCCGAAGCTCGGGATGTACATCTTCGCGAACGCCTCGCCGTCGATCAGGTCGGCGTGCAGCGTGCGGCCCTGCGCCCAGTCCTGGTCCAGCGCGACGGTGGCGCTGGCCTGCTTGCGCGCGGAGAACAAATCGGTGACGTACAGCTCGTAGACGACGAACAGGAGCACGACGAGCCCGGCGGTGATCAGCAGTTCGCCGACGGTCCGCACGGCCCTGGCGAAACCGCCACCGGACTTCTTCGGTGGCGGGGCGTCGAGGACTGCCACGCGCGCTCCTCTCTCGGGGACGCTTACGTTAACGTGTGACGGTAGAGGTGGATGCGCACCACCTGGTCAGAGACGAACACGCGAGGTTCCGATGCCCAAGTCGAAGGTCCGCAAGAAGACGGCGTACACGCCGCCGGCCGATCGGCGCACGCCGGTCAAGGTGCGCGCCGCGGGGCCGTCCAGCCTGCTCTACAAGATCGTGATGTTCGGGCTGATGATCCTCGGGCTCGTCTGGCTGGTCGTGAACTACATCGCGGGCGACAAGATCCCGTTCATGGCGGACCTCGGCAACGGCAACTTCGCGGTCGGCTTCGCGCTGATGATCGTCGGTCTGCTCATGACGATGCGCTGGCGCTGAGCGGAAGATCACAACGATTGCCCCGAACAGCCGCTTGACCCGTAATTACAGCACTGTGACTCATCCCCAGTGTGGATAACCACTGTGGATAACTCGTCTCCGCATTGGGCTCCGCGACCGGTTCTGGTCGGAACCGGTTGTGTCGCCGCCGTTTTCGCCGCGGCCGCCGCGATCCTGGCGAGCGACCGGATGGGCACGGTCCTCTTCGCCGTCGCGGCGGTCGCGCTGACCGCGTTGTCGCTGCACGGTTTGCTCGTGCGGCCGCGCCTGACCGCGGATCCGCGCGGGCTGCGAATCCGCACCACGACCGGGAAACACGACCTGCACTGGCCCGAGGTGACCGCTCGCGTGCGCACCACCCGCCGCCTCGGCCGCGACTCGGCGACGCTGGAAATCGAGGCGGGCGACCAGCTGTACGTCTTCGGCTGGCTCGAACTCGGCGCCGATCCGCGGGACGTGCTCGACACGCTGACCGCGCTGAAGCCCTAACCGGACGGCTCGGCGCAGAACAACCGGTCGCCGCGGTACCAGCAGACCAGGTCCGCCAGCTGCGCGTCGCGCACGAACACCAGCACCAGCAACGCGATCAGCAGCACCGCCACCGCGCCGCCCTGCCAGTACTGGCGACCCTTCGCCGGCGCGTACACCATCGCCGCGGTGGCGACCGCGCCGACGACCAGGCCGCCGAGGTGGCCGAGCAGCGAGATGTTCGGCAGCGACACGGTGATGATCAGGTTCAGCACGATCGTGCCGATCGCGTACGCCGGGTTCAGCCGCAACCGGATCACCGCGACGAGCATCGCGCCCAGCAGCCCGTAGATCGCCCCGGAAGCACCCGCGGTGCCGCGGTCCACACCGTCGAACAGGTACACCGCGACCGCGCCGCCCAGCAGCGACACCACGTACAGCGCGATGAAGCGCACGCGGCCCAGCAGTGTCTCCATGTCCCGCCCGAGGATCCACAGCGCGAGCATGTTGACCGCGAGGTGGATCGGCCCGTAGTGCAGGAAACCGGACGTGACCAGCCGCCACCACTCGTCCGCCCCGGCGATCACACGCGGCCACAACACGCCGTCACCGAACAGCGACGACGTGTCGTTGCGGGTCAGGCTGCCCGACTGCGCCACCGTGACCACGTACGCGAGCACGTTGACCACGATGAGGACCGGCGTGACCACCGGCCGGTGCGAGACCTGCGCCCCGGCGACCGTGCGCGGCGTGTACCGCTGGATGTTCTGCTCGCGACGCCCGGTCTGCACGCAGTCGATGCACTGGTAGCCGACCGAGGCCTCACGCAGGCACTCCGGGCACGCCGGACGGCCGCACCGGACACAACTGAGCCCGGTGGGTCGCGACGGGTGCCACCAGCAACCGGGCAGGGCCGACTGCTGGGGCGGCTGCGAGGCAGGCGGGTGAGGAGGCACGTTCACGATGCCTCCAACCTACCCCGGCTCAGCCTTCGCGCTCGATGTCGATCTTCTCGATGACGACGTCCTGCAGGGGCTTGTCCGCGGGCCCGGTCGCGGTGTTCGCGATCGAGTCCACGACGTCGCGCGACTGCTGGTCGGCCACCTCGCCGAAGATCGTGTGCTTGAAGTTCAGGTGCGGCGTCTTGGCGACGGTGATGAAGAACTGCGAGCCGTTGGTGCCCGGTCCCGCGTTCGCCATCGCCAGCAGGTACGGCCGGTCGAACTGCAGTTCGGGGTGGAACTCGTCGCCGAACTGGTAGCCCGGGCCGCCGCGGCCGGTGCCGGTCGGGTCGCCGCCCTGGATCATGAAGCCCGAGATGACGCGGTGGAAGATCGCGCCGTCGTAGAACGGGCCGGAGTTCTCACCCTTGGCGTTCGGGCGCTGGTACTCCTTCGTGCCCTCCGCGAGGCCGACGAAGTTGGCCACCGTCTTGGGGGCGTGATCAGGGAAAAGGTTGATCCGGATGTCCCCGGCGTTGGTGTGCAGGACGGCGGTCGCCTTCGCACCAACGAGGGATTCACTGCTCTGGGTCACCGCTTCATCGTGCCATCCGCAGCGAGATCGGCCGGAAACGGGCAGGATGGTTACGGGGATGGAACGTGAGACGAAACGATTGACGAGGTGAAAGGCCATGACCCGAGCTGCGGACTCGGTGGGTGAGTCGGTCAAGGCCGGCTTGCTCGGCCTGAGCAAGCGGGCCGTCGAGGTCGGCAAGGCAGGCGCCGAGGTGACCGCTCAGGCCGCGCAGGCGGCCGAGAAACGGCTTTCCGAGAGCACCGAGGAGGCGCGCAAGGAAGCCGCCAAGCGGGGCCGCAAGGCCCGCAAGGACCTGGCGAAGGCGAGCAAGCAGGCACGCAAGGAGGCCGCGGAGCGGCTCGCCGAGCTGCGCAAGCCGGGCCGCAAGGCCCGCAAGGCCGCCGTCCAGGCCGCCAAGGCCGCCGGTGAGTCGAAGCGGAAGGCCAAGAAGGACTTCAAGCAGGCCAAGAAGGACTTCCGGGCCGCGCTGGAGGAGGCGAAGCTCGCCGCCAAGGGCACGAAGAAGAGCCGCAAGTGGCCGCTCTTCCTGGTGCTGGGCGTCCTGGCCGCCGCGGGTGCGGCGGTCGCGCTGCGCGGCAAGCAGGAGCCGCCGGTGGCCACCGAGCCGCCGCGGGCCGCGCCGAAGCCGGCCACTCCGGAGTCGACGGCGAACGGCCAGCACGCGCCGAGCCCGTCGCCGGCGGAGAAGCAGAACTAAACACGTTCCACCGGAGGTGCCGCTCGACCGCGAGGCCGAGCGGCACTTCCGCCTGCGCTGACCCGGTCACGCCAGACCCCGCACAGGCGAACGGCCGTTTTCCCAACGGCTACCGTTGGGAAAACGGCCGTTCTGCGCGTCTGCCTCAGGCGGCGGCCGCGTGCTTGTCGATCAGCTTGCCCAGGCGGGGCAGCGCCTCTTCGACGTTCTTCTTGCCGTTCGGGCGCAGCTTCTCGTAGACCTTCTTGATGCTGTCGCGGCTGCTCTTGGCGGCGCGCGCGTCGGTCACGCTCAGCAGCGCGTCGGCGGCCTCCGAGCCACGACCCGCAAGGTACGAGCCGAAGTCAGTGCTGTTGGTGCCGCCCTGGCCCTTGAAGTCGGCGTAGAACGGCTCGAGCGCGGCGGCGAAGTCGTCGAGCAGGCTGTCGACGGCGGAGCCGATGATGCCCGGCTTGATCTTCTTGACCGCGGCGAAGCCGGTCTTGATGACGGCACCGGACACGCCGCCCTTGTCCGAGACCTCTTCGTCGACCAGCGTCTCCAGGTCGGTCACAACGGCCGGACGCCTGCTGGAGTCGAGCAGGATTTCCTTGAGGGTGTCAGCCACGAATGTCTGTCCTTCTTCACATCGAGGTACACGGGGGCTCTCGCAGCCCGTGGCACGCCGGCCGCAGGTCTCGACCGGTCACGTGCTGGTCCTCCCCGGCTGCGAGGTGCGATCAGGGTAATACAAGATCAACTTGACACTGCACCCCGCCGGTCTTAAAGGCGCGAGATCGCCTGCCGGGCAACGGTTCTCGCCTTCACCGTCTGTTGCTGGTTCGTGGTCACGATGACCGCTGTACCGTCCCTGGCCACGGCATATACCGCGCCGTCCGGTTTCGACGCGTAACCACCCTGCCACCCTGGCGGCTCAGCCGCGGGGTTGCTCGTGGCCACCGGAGCCGCCTGGTCGACGAGCGCGTTCGCCACCGCCGGATCCCCGGTGTAGACGCGCACGGTCAGCTGGAGCTTGCCGGACAGGGCGTAGAAGAAGCACGTGGGATGCGGCTGGTCGGCGGAGATCTCGACCTTCGACACCCGCTGCCCGTTCGAGTCCGCGACGAACGAGTTCTCCAGGTACGGGCAGGGTGCGGCGCGGGCCGGCGTCGGCTCCGGCGGCAGCTGCACGGCCGTGGTGGCCGGCGCACTCGGGGACGGCGGCGCCTCGGGGGCCGGCTGGGCGGAGCAACCGGCCAGCGCGGCGGCCGCGAGCAGGGCGGGCAGGACTCGTCGCATAACCCGATCAGTGAACCACCCGACCTCCGCCGGGTTGTGGCGGGCGCGCCGCTACAGCAGGGTAGAAGAAGCTACTCTACGTGTTCGTGCGGAGGCGAAATGTATTCACGGCGGGCCGCGGGCGGCGTGCTGGCCCTGGTGACCGGAGCCGCCCTGCTGGCCGGGACCACACCGGCGCGAGCGGCCGCGGCGGACTTCCCGGCCGGGGACGAGGGCTACCACACCTACGCCGAGGTCACGACGGAACTGCAGAAGGCGGCCGCGAACCACCCGGACATCGCGGTGCTGTCCAGCGTGGGCAAGTCCTACGAGGGCCGCGAGCTGAACCTGGTGAAGATCAGCGACAACGCCGCCGCCGACGAGGGTGAGCCCGAGGTGCTGTTCACCTGCAACCAGCACGCGCGCGAGCACCTGACCACCGAGATGTGCCTGCACATCGTGCAGCGCTTCACCGGCGGCTACGCGACCGATCCGAACATCCGGTCGCTGGTCGACGGCCACGTGATCTGGGTGATCCCGAACGTCAACCCGGACGGCTCGGAGTACGACATCTCGGACACCGACTACAAGTACTGGCGCAAGAACCGCAGGCCCGTGGACGGCGGCAAGATCGGCACCGACCTCAACCGCAACTGGGGCTACAAGTGGGGCTGCTGCGACGGCTCCAGCACGCGGCCCGCCTCGGACACCTACCGCGGCCCGTCGGCCTTCTCCGAGCCGGAGACGCAGGCCGTGTCGCGGTTCGTCGACTCGCGCGCGGCAGGCGGGCAGCAGCGGATCAAGGCGCACATCGACTTCCACACCTACTCCGAGCTGGTGCTGTGGCCGTTCGGGCACACCGAGGACGACACCGGCGAGGGCATGACGGCCGAGGAGAACGCGCGGTTCCGCGACGTCGGGCAGCGCATGGCGGCGACCAACCGGTACACCGCCCAGCAGTCCAGCGACCTCTACATCACCGACGGGGACGTCAACGACTGGATGTGGGGCACGCACAAGATCCTCAGCTTCACCTTCGAGATGTACCCGACCAGCGCGTTGCCCGGCTTCTACCCGCCGGACGAGGACATCGTGCGGGAGACGACGCGCAACGACGCGGCGGTGGACATCCTGATCAGCGAGGCGCGCTAGACAATCGATCCAAGTTCTGTACATCATGCCCAGGTGAGTGATGCCGACGCGGTGCTCGCCGCGCTCCGACCCGTGCTCGACGGCCTCGCCGCCACCTTCGGCGGGAACTGCGAGGTCGTCCTGCACGACTACCGCCGGCCGGAGGGTTCGGTCGTCGCGGTCGCCGGCGACGTCACCGGCCGGGCGCCCGGCGGCTCGATGAGCGAGCTGGGGCTGAGCCTGCTCAAGCAGGGCCGGGACGCGCGCGACCAGATCAACTACCTGACGCGGACACCGGCCGGGCGCGTGATCAAGGCGTCCACGATGCTGCTGCGCGACCGCGACGGGGAGGTGTTCGGGGCGCTGTGCGTGAACCTCGACGTGACCGATCTGCGGCACGCGGCCGTGCTGCTCGGCGAGCTGGCGGCGGTGACCGCCCTGCCCGACGCGACCACCACGTTCACCAACGACGTGGGCCAGCTGATCCGCGCGGTGGTGGCCGAGGAGGAGCTGAAGCTCGGGCGGCCGGTGAGCCGGATGACGCGCGCCGAGCGGCTGGACCTGTTTCGTGCGCTGGACGAGCGCGGGCTGTTCGCGCTGCAGAAGGCCGTGCCGGAGGTGGCCGCCGCGCTGGGGATCTCCCGGGCGTCGGCCTACAACCACCTGGCCGAGATCAGGTCTTAGGCGGCAGGCCGAAGACGTTCCACGGCGGGCGCGGGGTGTCCAGTGCCTCGGCGTCGGTGATCGGCGTGGCGGTGCCGCGGAACCGGTCGAGGTCCGCACCGCTGGTGACGCGGGCGGGGAACGCCGCGGACGCCGCGCGGCGGCTGATCGCGTCGACGGGCAGTTCCGCGCGCGAGGCGACCAGCACGAGGTTGCCGAACCGGCGGCCGCGCAGGACCCCGGAGTCGGCGAGCATGACGACGTGCGGGAAGACGGCGCCGATCGTGGCGACGACCCGGCGGGCGAACTCGAGTCCCGGCCCGTCGGCGACGTTGATCAGGTAGGTGCCCGCTGGCCGGAGCACCCGGGCGACGTCGGTGGTGAACTCCAGGGTCGCCACGTCGCCCGGCATCTTCGCGCGCTGGAAGACATCCGCGACGACGAGATCGGCCGAGGCGTCCCGTCGCGTGGCAACGCCTTCGCGGCCGTCGGAGATGCGCACCCGCAGGTTGGGCACGGCGCGCAGGTCGAGCTGCTCACGGACGAGGTCGATGAGCGGTTCGTCCGCGTCGAAGACGAGCTGCCTGCTTCCCGGGCGCGTGGCCGCGATGTAGCGCGGAATGGTGCAGCCGGCGCCGCCGAGGTGGAGTGCGTCGAACGGCCCGTCGGCGAGGCAGTCGATGACGTCCCCGATGCGCCGCACGTACTCGAACTCCAGGTGCGTCGGATCATCGAGGTCCACATAGGACTGGGCAACCTCGTCGACGGTCAGGAGCCAACCATTGGGCCGATCGACGTCGGCGAGCAGTTCAGCGAGCCCGAAGCGGACGGGGTAGCGGCCGGGAACCGGACGGGCGGGACCACGCCGCCGGTTCGTGCCTCTGCCTGCCATCGCCGCAACTCTACGTGAGCTCCAAACACCGGCGGCAACGGTCACCGCGGCGGGTTCGCCGGAGACGTCACGGCGACTGTGTGGAGCTGAGGGGAATCGAACCCCTGACCTCTGCCTTGCAAAAGCAGCGCTCTACCAATTGAGCTACAGCCCCGGACGCGGGCCCCCAAGCCCGCGGGAAGTTCAGTTGTTCGTGCCCGCCTCGGCGGTCTTCGCCGGGGCGCTGCCGTTCGTCGAGACCGCGGCCAGCGGGCGCTCGGTCGGGGCGGTGGCCTCGCGCCACAGGTCGGCCTCAGCCTTCGCGTCCTTGTTGCGCTTGATCACGAACAGCACCCCGCCCGCGACGACTGCGAGCGCCAGCAGCTTCTTCACGTTCCGGCCCCTCTTCGACGGTCCAGCTGACCACACGATGCTACTGCACCCGCCAGGGGGAGGTTCGCGCGGTGCGCACGGGCCCGGCCCGGGTGATTAGCGCCCGTGCCGCCCGGGTAGCCGACTCGTGACGGAGACGAAGGAGGGGCAGGAAATGACCGACAAGGAAGACCGCCAGGAAGGCATCAAGGGCGCGGTCGAGGGCCTGAAGGGCAAGGTCAAGGAGACGGCCGGCACGTTCCTCGGCAACGACTCCGCCCAGCGGGAAGGCCGCGCGCAGCAGGAGAAGGCCGACGCGCAGCAGCGTGTCAGCGAGAAGGAAGCCGAAGCCGACCGGGCGCGGGAGGAAGCGGCACTCGGTGAGGCGCGGCAGCGCAGGGAACAGTAACCCCACCCCAGACACGGCCAGGTCAGACGCGGCAGAGCTCCCCGTCTGTCCTGGCCGTTCCACGTGGAACCAAGCTTGACCTTGCCCCTGGGGCAAGCCGCACAGTCGCTTCCGCCGGGCAGAATGCCTGGTACGAGGAGGTCGACATGGGGCTGCTCACGATCGGGGCGTTCGCCCGCGCGGCGGGACTGTCCCCGAAGGCGCTGCGTCTCTACGACGAACTGGGCCTGCTCCGGCCCGCATCGGTCGATCCGGTGTCCGGCTACCGGCGCTACGCACCGGACCAGCTGGAGCGGGCCCGGCTGATCGGCTGGCTGCGCCGGACCGGAATGCCGTTGGCACGGATTTCCCGGGCACTGGCGGGACCCGATCCAGCCGCGGAGGTCCTCGCCTACTGGCGCGAAGTCGAAGCCGACGTCGCGGCGCGCGGGCGGCTCGTCGCCTTCCTCGTCGCGCAACTGTCCGGAAAGGACACTGCGATGACGGGACTCGTCCACGCCGTGCGGGTCTGGTGCGCGAAACGAAGCAGGACGCGGCCTACGCCGGTCCGCACCTGCTCGCCGTCGCCGACGGGTTCGGCCCCGGCGGGCACCAGGCGAGCGTCGCCGCGATCGAGACGGTCAAACCGCTGGACGCGCTGGCCACCGGCGATCCGCTGGACGCACTCGGGGACGCCTTCCGCGTGGCCGGCGCCGCGGTCCGGCACCTCGAGGACGCCGGCACCACCCTGACCGCGCTGCTCTGGTCCGGTTCGCGGCTCGGCGTCCTGCACGTCGGCGACTCGCGGGCGCACCTGCTGCGCGAGGGCGAGCTGTTCCAGCTGACGCAGGACCACGTCCACGGCACCGCGGTTCCGGCGACCCTGGTCCGGGCTCTGCACCGGCACCCCGCGGAGCCGGACCTGCTGCTCGCCGGGGGTGGTGGCGGCGCGCAGTTCGGTGCTCAGGGCGTCGGCGGGCCTCAGCACGCTGGTCGACCTCGCCAACCGGCGCGGCGGTCCGGACAACATCGCCTGCGTGGTCGCCGACGTCGCGGCCTAGACGCCCCGGACGGCCTGCACGTCGAGGCGGAGTTCGATCGTCGAGCCGACCACGACCAGGCCCTTCGCGAGCGTCTGCTGCCAGTTGATCGTGAAGTCCTCGCGGTGCAGCTCGGCCTTGGCGATCGCGCCGAGCCGGTCGCCGTTCCACGAGCGCAGGCCCAGGTAGCTGGCGTCCAGGCGGACGCCCCGGCTCGCGCCGCGCAGGTTGAGCGTGCCGTCGATGTGCCAGCGGTCGCCGGCCACGCGCTGCGCCCGGTCGCTGAAGAAGTGGATCTTCGGGAAGCGGTCCACGTCGAGGAAGTCGGGCGAGCGCAGGTGCTCGTCCCGCTTCTCGGCGGCCGTGTCGATGCTCGCCGCGTCGATGACGACCTCGATCGAGGAGTTCTCGATCCGCTCGCCGACGTTGATGCTGCCGTGGAAGCGCGTGAAGCGGCCGTGGACGCGGGACAGGCCGATGTGCCGCGCGACGAACCGGATCGACGTGTGGTCCGGGTCGATCACCCACCGGCCCGGACCCGGCAAGCGGACGCTCGCGTCCGGGCGCAGCTCCACCTCACCGAGCGCGGTGTGGTCGCCGCTGGCGACGTCGACGGTGTGGGTGACCTCGCGGTATCCGCCCGCGCTGATCGTGACCTGGTAGGTCCCGGTGGCCGCGGTGACCACCGCCAGCCCGTAGTCGTCGGACACGGCGCGGAACACCCGTGGGCCGCGCTTGTGGCGGAGGGTCATCTCGGCACCGGCCAGCGGGTTGCCCAGCTCGTCGCGCAACCGGACGCTCACCAGACCGGCCCCGGCCGCGAACGTGACCGGCTCCCCCTGCCGGCCGTCACGGCGACGCAGGCGCCTGAACATCGGAAACGCTCCCATCGGTCGGTGGTCCGTGGGGGACCCTAACCAGGGGATTCGTGTTTCGTGACCCGGTCGTTACCAGAGTCACCGCACGAACGTGTCCGAATCACCCTTCGCGGTGGTGCCGTGCCAGTCCAGGCAGATCACGCAGGCGTCGTCCTTCGGGCGCCCGCCGGCGGCGTCGACGACGGCCGAGGTCAGCGTCTGCACCACCGCCCGCGGATGCCGCCCGGCGGTCTCGAGCGCCAGACGGCGCAGGTCCACCGACGCCGCCTCCCGTTCCAACATCCCGTCGGTCAGGAGGAACAGCCGGTCGCCCGGCCGCAGGTCCACGCTCTGGACCTCGCGTGGTTTCTCCTGCAGTCCCGTGCCGAACGGGGTGTCGCGGTGCAACGGCAGCTCCCGCACGGTGCCGTCGCGCAGGAGCAGCGGCAGCGGGTGTCCCGCGTTGACCACGTCGGCGCGCCCGTCGGCCAGTTCGATGCGGAACAGCTGCCCGGTCGCGTACGGCGTCTTCGCGTGCTCCCGCACGGCCTGGTCCGCCGCGGCGGCCTGGTCGGCGAGGGACTGGTTCGCCCGGCGGGCGCCGCGCAGGGCGCCCAGCAGCAGGGTGGCCACCAGACCGGACTGGACGTCGTGGCCGACCGCGTCGGTGATGGACAGGTTCAGGGTGTCGTGGCCGAGGGCGTAGTCGTAGGTGTCGCCGCCCACGTTGTCGGCGGGCACCAGCGCGCAGGCGACCGTGAACTGGTCGGCCTCGCAGCAGGCGGCGGTGGGCAGCAGCTGGTGCTGGATCTCGGCCGCGAGGCTGACCTGTGTGGTGCGCTCGCCCCACTGGTAGAGGTCGGTGAAGCGGCGGTCGGTGACGATCAGGTAGGCGAGCGCGAGCGCCACCTCGCGGATCTGCTCCAGCGCGGAGTCGTCGAGGTCCGGAAGGGTCATCTCGAGGAGGCCGACGGGATCGCCGCGGTTGGTGACGGGCACGACGACGTGCCACTGGTCGCGGTGCTCGCGGTGCGGCTCCTGGCTGGACAGGACGCGTTCGTAGACGCTGCCCGCCAGGTCGAGGCGCTCGGCGTCCTCGCCTCGCAGCGACTTCCCGTGCGTGGTGAACCGGACCAGTTCGCGGCCCAGGAGGTCGACCAGCAGGAACGAGACGTCGGACGCGGCGAACCGCTCTTCCAGGTACCCGGCGACCACGTCGACCGACTTCACCGGCGACGCCCGCTCGGCGGCGGTGAGCACCGCAGCGAGACCGGACGGTTCATCGGACATCCCGGTCGCCCCCTCAGACACCGCCGATGCGGCCCTGCGCCGCCGGCACCACTCTTGCCGATCGTAATGGCGCGCGTGACGCCGAGGAGGGTCAGCCAGGTAGCGTCCGGGGCGCGCTGGACGGTGTTGCTGACCAAGACACCCCGCGCGGACACCGGCCCGAACGGCCGCGTGATCAGGACCGGTGCCGTCGTGCCTGGACGTAGATGCTCCACCACACCGCGGAAACCAGGACGCCACCGACGGCGACAAGCCAGTCCACCCAGGTGCGCTCGCCGCGAACCAGGAACAGGGCGGCGTGCCCAACCTGAATCAGCGTCCAAATGACCGAAATGACCAGCGCCATCCGCGGGTTCGGCCAGTTCGAGTCACCAGACACAGCCTCACCGTGGCACGCCACTGTCTCGCGCCGCACGCCACCGACGGAACAACCGATCATGCCTGCGCCCGTCCGCTGTCCTCCATGCCCGACCAGCCCGCGCGCAGGACTCGGTGGAGCGACGCCGAGCTCATGGCACTCGACACCAACCCGCAGGCCCGGCTGGTCATCGTCGAGGGCATGATCTCCGGCATCAGCTCCGGCCGGTGATCGAGCACGGCGCGGAAACCATGGACCGGATCTTCGCGAGCTGATCCGCTCCGAGCGCGGATCCGAAAACAAAGGTCCCAGAACGACACTCAGGCCCCGCCTCCGGGAAGGAGACGGGGCCTGAGTCTGTCGAGTGGGCCCAGGAGGACTTGAACCTCCGACCTCTTCGTTATCAGGCCAGATTTGGACCCCGTTTGATCTTGGGGAGTACCGCATCCGCCCTGGTCAGGAACGTCCGTGGAAGTCCGCCGACGTACGTCGGTCTACGGGGCGGTTGTCGCTCACTTTGACGCCCACCGGCAGGCCCCCTGACCAGGCGAAAGAGGCTGAACCATTGGGGGTAGCCCCCTATGTTCCAGCCTCAGTGACCCTGTGACAGGAAAGTAGTGTGGGGCGAGTTGTCACTCCCCTGTCACTCCTGTTTCCGCAGCTCAAGTGCCAGCGAGTAACAAAGTGACAGGTGTGACAGCGATGAGGTACCGGTGTCACTCGCTCAGCCACCGAGCAACGTTTCAAGTGTCTCGGCGGGCGTCGCGCAGCGGAAACCAGTGTCGTCATCGCACATGCTCGCGGCAGCATCATTGAAGGATGACGGAGTGGCGCGGTCGAAAGGACTGGTCCACGCCCCGCCCTTCAACTCGTAGCGGCCGTGACGTGTCTCGGTCGAGCACCACTCCCACACGTTGCCGCACATGTCGTAAACGCCGTAAGGGCTGATGCCGGTCTGGTAGCAGTCCACGGGCGTGGTCGAGCCGACGCCGTTCTCCCGGACGTTGCACTTGGCCGGCGTCGGCTGATCACCCCACGGGTAGACGGCGCCCCGCGTGCCGCGGGCTGCCTTCTCCCACTGCTGGCTCGTTGGCAGGGCCTTACCAGCCCACTCCGCGTAGGCCGTCGCGTCATTCCAGGTCACAAACACCACGGGGTGGTCACCGAGCTTCTCCACGTTCTCCTCGCTCCACCGCTGTGGCGCGGGATGCCCGGTCGCCGTGAGGAACTGCGCGTACTGAGCGTTCGTGACCGGGTAGACGTCGATGTAGAAGTCCGGCACCCAGATCGGTTCGTTGCTCGGGCCGGACAGGAAGACGCTGCCGTCGACCTTCACCATCGTGCTGCCGTCCGCGGGATGCCTCACGCGGCTGCTGCCGATGAGGTCGGGCATCGCTTCCCCGGCCGCATCGACCGGCACAAGGGAGCCGCCGGTCAGGTGCGAGAAGCGAGCACGGGTGTCAGCATCCGACCGCGCCAAACACGTGTCGAGGGCTGCCTGGTTGACGGGGCGCGGCCGGATGTTCTCCCGGCCCGCCTCCCACTTCGAGATCATCCGCTCACTCACACCGAGGTGTGCCGCGAACTCGCGAATGCTCATGCGCTTCGCCTCCCGAAGCGCGCGCACCTCGATCCCTGACCAGCGCTGAACCGTCGCCACTAGCTACTCCCCCACGGACTGGGCCTTCTCTGTGGAGCGTAGCGGGCTGTTGTCACCCGCTTACACAGCTTCGGAAGGAATGTCCGCGTACAGCTCCCGCAGCTCGTGCAGCACCTTGTGATCCGTAGGCCATTCCGTGCTGTCGACTGAGGCAATGGGCCTGATGCCGGTGGCTGCGTTCGTTGCGAATGCGGCCTCCATGCCCGACAGGTCCGATAGCGTCAGCGGCTCCGTCGCCACGGGCTCATCGAGCGCCTGGTTGATCAGCGTCATGGTGATGCCCTGCAACCACTCGGCACGCGGCCACACCACCCGTCCATCGCGGATGAACCCGATGTTCGAGGTCGCGATCTCGGAAATCGTGCCATCAGGGTTCAGGAACAGGACATCGTCGAACCCCTCCCGCTGAGCAGCCCGACGCCTGCGCAGTGCTCCGAACAGCCCGACGTGCTTGACCGCGGGGATCTCGCGCCGGTACGACGCGGCTTGCAGGCGCCAGGGCGCAGGTGTCGCCAGGCTTGCCGGCCGAGTCGTCACCAGCACGTGCGGATCAGCGTCTGATCCGATGGTCCCCAGGTCGAACGCGGGATCAAACACCGTCACCCGCACGACTGTGGCCGGTTCCGACGCAGCGAGCGCGCGCCGGATGAACTCTCGCACCCGATCGGTGTCCAGCTCGACATCGAACAGCTGGCGGCAGTCTCGCGCGAGACGTTGCATGTGGAGGGACAACCCCTTCACAGAGCCGTCCTGAACCAACATGGACGTGAAGTGCCCGTAGTTGGTCAAGGCGAGCGCCTTCATTTGCTCGATCGTGGCGGGCGAACCGTTCAACTCCATGCCCTCAGCCTCCCATTCCAACGCTCGCAACGCCCCTCCTCCCGGGCCGAAGTTCAGTGAAAGTTCAGGGCCTCAGGTTCGGCGAAAGTTCAGTAGTAGGGCGCTTTCGTGACAGTTCTCAGAATCCCGGCTTGGCCGCACTCTTGATGCATGAGCAACGCCGGCGCTCCGAAAGCCGAGAGTCACAACGAAAGGAGTCAGCATGGCCAAGCAGGACGTTCCCGGGACTGAAGACCGGCAGCGGGCTACTCCCGAAGGTTGTCACCGCCCTGGTCGTGCTCGCCCTGCTGGCGATCGTCGTCAAGCACCCGGCCGACGCGGCAACCTGGGCCAAGAGCATTGGCAGCGGGATCGGGGCGATTATCGACGGAATCGCCACGTTCGTCCGGCAGCTCAGCGCTTAACGCTGGGACTGCCGATCAAGCAGCTCAGTCAGGCGCTTCTCGATGTCTGCGAGCTGGCGGGCGGCACCGGCAAGCTCGGACTGCAAGCCCGCGACGTCATCCCGGATCGCCAAGAGCGCTTCGCTCTCGTTCACATCGGCCGACCGGTCGCGGACCCGCGCTCCAGCGTTCCGCTTGATCGTGACGAATCCCTGGTCGCGCAGCAGCCGCACGGCCGCGATCGCCGTGTTGACCGCCACGTCGTACTCACTGGCTAGCTGTCGATAGGGCGGCAACGGCGATCCCACGGGGTACTCCCCCGCCTCGATCTGCACCCGCAACGCGTCCGCCACCTGCCTGCTTGCGGGCGGCTTGCCGCTCGACTCAGCCGTATCAGCCACTCGTCCACCTTACCCAGATGTCTTACGACACGGGGTTGACAAGACCCCGCCGCCTCCCTAACGTCTTGCGACATAGAGATGTCTCAAGACATCACCCCAACGAACAGGAGAGCAATGAAGTTCGCACGGATCGCCAGCTCGGAAGCGCTCGATGCGCTGTTTCCGCTGGTCGATGAGGACATTTCCGCGGTGGCGCGGGATGAGGCGGTCGCGGCGGAAGTCGCCGAGATCGATGCACTGATCGAAGAGATGGAGCGCGAGTGGGCCGCCGCCGAGCGTGTTGAGGCGTTCCGGATCTCGCGTGAGCTGACCGACGAGGTCCGGGCCCGGCGCACCGCCCGGCGGGCGGCTCAGCAAGCACTGCGGTCGCTGCCGGTCCGGCTCGATGCGGTCACGGGGGAGGCGGCGTGATGATCCGCTACACCAGCGTCGAGGACTTCTACGACCGGCTCGCCGAGGCGCACGACCAGCAGGCGCAGGACGGCACCGAGCACGCGGTGACGCGCCAGGGCGCGCAAGCCCGGGCGGAGCACTACCGCGAGATCGCCGACCAGGCACGCCGCTCCCGCCGGGGAGGTGAGCGGTGATGCGGCACCGTTCGGTGCGGGCGCTCGCGCTGTTCGGGGCGTTGCAGGCGGTGTTTTCGGATGTGCACCCCTACTGCGACCAGATCGTGCAGTCCAGCGAGGACGCCAGCAAGAAGGGCCTGCCCGGGTGGGAGGGCGCGAAGCACTGCGCCCGCCACGTCACCACCTACACCGCCGGTCAGACGGTCGCCTCGGTCGCGGTGACCTCGGCGCTGGGCTACCGGCTGCCGCTGCGCGCGCTGGCCGCGGGCACGGCGGTCAACGCGGTCACCCACTACGTGATCGACCGGCGCGAGCCGTTCAAGCGGTTCCTGCGCAGCAAGTTCATCGGCAAGGGCGGCTACCTCGCGCACGCCACCGTCAAGCGCCGTGAGGGCGTGGTGGACGAGGGCGGCCCGGGGACGGCGCTGATGGAGATGGACCAGGCCGCGCACCGCCTCATCGGCGTGGCCGCCTCGCTGCTGACCACCTACCTCGCCACCCGCAACCACGACTGACCAGGAGAAACCCCATGAAGCTGAAGAAGAACCCCAAGGCCAACACGGGCGCCGTCCAGCTCACCGCGCTGAACCGGACCGGCACGTGCGCCGGGTGCGGCAAGCGGGTCGACAAGACCTCCAACTGCTGCGGCAAGCCCGCCTGCTCCCGCCGCATCGCCGCCCAGCTCTGACCCTGCACCCACCGCTGACCCCGAATCGCTTTGACCGGAAGGAACTGTCCTCAATGGCCGCCAAGGTCTGGATCGCCAAGTACCGCGAAGGCGAGTACGTCACCGACACCGACGGGCGCGAGTGGTGCGTCACCAGCTACACGCAGCGCAGCAACATCGCCTGGATCCGGCTGCGCGAGTTCGCCGGCTCCCGCTCGGTCACCGTCCAGGGGCCGCTGGGCTCGAAGAAGCCCATCCGCTAACCACCACTACCCAGGAGACACACAATGGACTTCTTGCAGGTCGACCGCATCAGCGGCCCGGTGGTCGTCAACGGCCGGGTCTACTACTCCCGCAACGGCGTGTCGGTCAACGGCCACACCGTCACCGACGCCGCCACCGGCCGCCGGTTGTCCGACCGCCCGATCCCGCACCCCGAACGCGGCTCGAACATGGTGTGCCGGGGCGGCCAGGTGTGGATCAACGGCGTCCGTATCGAGCCGGAGGAGGGCTGATGCCCGCCCCGTACAAGCCGGTGCGGACCGCCCGCCGCCCGCAGCCGATCACCGACGCCGAGTACGAGCTGCTGCGCGAGTGCCGCTGCCCCCGCATGCGCGGCACCCACGCCGCCGGCCACTGCGGCTCGGGCCACGACCCTTCCTCGGCAGAGAGGGAGGCCCGATGACCCGCTTGCTGATCACCGAGGTCCCCGGCGCGGCCCGAACCGCCAAGCACGCGGCCGCGCCGGGACTCCCCACCCAGCCACTTCCTGACCAGAACGGAGAGACACCCATGGTCGCACAGGCCATCTACCACCAGGCCTCACAGCGCACCGGCTTCCGCGTGCAGCTGGTGGCCGCGCCGGTCGACATCATCGCCCGCCGCCACCGCGAGGGCCAGTCGGTCTCGCAGATCACCCGCTACCTGCGCGCCCACCTCGGCCCGGAGAACCCGGTCGCCTCCCGCAGCTTCGTGGAGTGGGTCATCACCGCCACCGGGGGTGAGGGCCGGTGAGCACCGAACTCGTGTTCCGCTGCCTGGTCTGCGACCAGCCGCGCACCGAGGCGGACGTGCCGTGTGAGCTGTGCGGCGCTGCCCCGGACCTGCACGTGGTTGAGGGGGACGAGCTGGTCACCTACGACCCCTTCCGGCTCAACCGGCTGGTCTCCGCCGCTGCTGCTGCACGGGTGGCGCACGCGCTGGCGGTGCTGGCCGACAGTCACCACTACCGCGCGCGACTGTGGGCGGACCGCGACGCCCCGCGCGCTCAGTGGCACCGGACGGAAGCGGCGTCCCTGGAGTGGATGCGGGCCGCCGAGCTGGCCCGCGCCGAGTTGGAGGAGACCGCGTGAGCGCCCGCATCGCGGTCGGCACCACACCGGCCCAGGTCAAAACCCTGTGCATCCGCCGCTACGAGGACACCACCGGCAAGCGGTGGCGGGAGGCCACCGAGACGGCCAAGCGGAAGTGGCTGGAGAAGACCGAGCCGGTGATCCGCGCCGAGGAAGGCATCGCCGCCGATGCGGTGTGGCGGGACGGGGCGTGGCAGCCCGCCGGCCAAACCGACCTGTTCTCCCTGACCGACGCCGACACGGAGGTACCGGCATGAGCAAGACCAAGCTGAACGTGCTGCCCAAGAAGAACACCCTGCGCAAGCTGCTCTGGCTCGGCCTGCTCGTGGCCGCGGTGGTGTGGATCGTGCAGCACCCCTACCAGGCCCGGCACGCGCTGGACAACGTGGTGCACGCGCTGACCGTGCTGTTCTCCGGCTGGGGCAGGTGAGCGGTGATGACCGATTCTCGTAGTCGCGCTGTGCGCAAGCTTGCCGAGGCGGAGCTGGCGGTGTCGGACTGGGCCGATGTCATCCGGCAGGGCGCGGAGAGGCGCGTGGGCAGTCACGATGCCGAGGCCGTCGTCGCGGACGCCGCCTACAGCCAGGCGCTGGCGCTCTTCCGTCTGGTGGGCAACGCTGCGGCGGCGTTCACCGCCCACGCCGAAGAGATCGAGCGGGGTGGCCGGTGATGTCGATGTTCGAGGTTCTGCGCCGGTTCGGGACGTTGGCGCTGCTGGTGTTCACCGGCGCGGTGCTGCTGTTCCTGCTGCTGCACCTGGTCCGCGTTCCGCTGGTGCTGATCGCGAAGGTCCTGGAGATCACGATGCGCCGCCTGGACGGCTTCGTGGCGAAGCACGCGAGCAAGCCCCCGGCCGGTCCGGTCAACCAGTTCTTCCACCACCCCACCACCACCCGGGAGGAGGCCATCAATGTTCACGCCTGAGCCCAAGCCCACCACCGGCCACACCGGACAGACCGACCGCGAGGTCCAAGCACGCCGCTCGGCCGACGTGGCGATCTACCAGCGCCCGGGCACCCCGACTCGCACCACGCAGGCGGTGTCGTGGGTGGGCTGGCACCTGCTCGAACTGGGCGGGGTGCTGTTCCCGCTCGGCCTCGGGGCGACCGTCTGGGACGGCTTCTACGCCCTGTCGCTGCTGGCCGCCCTGGGGTGGGTGGCGAACGAGCTGCGGCTGCGCCGCCAGCAGCGTGCCCTGCGTGCCCGCGCCGGTGCCGCGCAGGACGGGGAGGTGCCGGAATGAGGGTGACCCGGATCGCTGATGTGGCGCAGGCGTGGACGGTTGTGGTGACCGTCCCGAATGGAGAGACCGTGGCGGCCGGGAGCTGGCCGGACCTGATCGAGGCCCGCACCTGGGCGCGCGCGACGAACCGGGCGCGGGTGGCGCGGGTGCGGGGTGTGCTGCCGCTGGTGTCGGCGCGTGACCTGATGACCGAGCTGGAAAGGGGGATGTGGCAGTGAGCTGGTATGAGGAGCGGCGGGAGAACAAGCGCACGGAGGCGATGATCCGCCGGGAGGACGCCGCCGCGGCCGCGCAGGTGCGCATCGCCGAGCGGCAGGCGGCCGCGCAGATCAAGCGCGCGGATGCCCAAGCCCGCCGCGAGGCCCAGCAGCAGGCCACCGCCGCCCGGCGCGCCCGGCGCGCCGCCGTGGTGCGTGGCCTGCGGCTGTGGCTTGGCCGGCACGTGGTTGAGCTGCTGATCTACCCGATCGCGCTGCTGTCGTTCGTGCTGGCGGCCCCGGCGATGGCCCGCTACGGCATCGAGGTGTTCGCCTCCGAGCTGGGCGCGCTGCTGCCCGGGATCACCGAATTCGGGATGTGGGCGTTCGCGATCGCGGTGGTGATCGAGCGGCGGCGCCACCCGGACCGCTCGGTGTGGGGGCTGGTGGCCGGGGTGCTGGTGTTCGGCGCGGTCGCCTTCGGCATCAACTTCACCCACGGCCTGACCACCGCCTGGGACCACGGCGTGGTCATGGGCACCGCCTCAATCGCAGGGGTGGTCGCCCACCAGCTCACCCTCGCCACCGCCCCGAAGTCCGGGCAGCAGCGGCGGGAGGCCCGGATCGAGCGGGCCGCCGCCCGCAAGGTCGCCCGCATCCGCAAGGCCGCCGTCAAGCGCGCGGTGGCCGAGATCGAGGCGGACGGGTCGGCCCGGCTGCTCTACGCCCCCGGCCGCTACACCCTCACCCGGCGCGGCCTGAAGCCCGCGACCGTGCCCGGCCTGCCGGTGGCCGAGTCCACCGACTGGGACCGCGAGCTGGCCGACCTGCTCGCCACCACCGGCGCGGCCACCGCCACCGGCGTGACGCCCTCGATCGAGGGCGAGCAGGAGCCCGGGGACTCGATCGAGGGCGGGTCGGTCGCCACCCTCGATCACGGCCCTGACCTGCATGAGTCGAGCCCGGACCGGCCGGTGATCGACCGCAAGCCCGGCCGGTCGATGGAGCAGCTCCGCGCCGAGCTGGCCGCCGCGATCGAGGCCGGGACGGTCAACCCGCGCTCGGCGGAGTCGATCCGCAAGACGCTGCGCGTGTCGGCCGCCCGCGCCCGCCAGCTCCGCGACGAACACACCAAGGGAGGCCGCAAGTGACCCAGCAGCACGAGCAGGACGAGTTGGCGCAGGTGCACTACCTGCCCACCCGCCGCGCCGACGCCACCCCGAGCCCGTCGGAGACGGAGGTGGTTGAGGGTGAGCTGATCTCCGAGGAGGAGTACCAGCGGCTGTTCACCCAGCGCGGGCAGGCGATCGAGCGGTACAAGGGCTACCGCCGCGACCTGGTCACCGCCGGACGGGCGGTGAAGACCGTCGCCTTCCACGACCTCACGAAGGCGGCGGTGAAGGCCACCGGGCGGCACGTGTTCGGCTACCCGATCGCCGGGGCCGTGGTGGTGCTCAAGCGGTGGCGCGACACCCACGGCGCATCCCGCTACGAGCGGCAGATGCTGGCCGCGGAGATGGAAGGCAACCACGAGCGGCTGCTGGAGTGGGAGGCCCGTGACGTGGCGGAGAAGCAGCGCCGCCACCAGCGGGTCATGGACTGGGTGGCCGCGCCCGGCCAGTGGATCAAGGCCGGGGCGCTCGGGATCGTCGGCGTGGCCGGGTTTCTGCTGGTCCTCGGGATGATCCTGGCGGTCAGCTCCGGGCACATCGCCGATGTCATCGGCCCCATCACCGCGGTAGTCGATGCGATCGCGTTCGCGGTGTGGTTCGTGGTCACCTACGGCGCGTTCCTGCTGACCGGGGGCACCGCGGCCGGGTTCTACTACCTGCACCACCAGGGCCGCAAGCACGTCGACCTGCCCGGCTGGCTGCGCTCGGCCCCGACCGCCGCGGGCGGCCCCGAAGTCGAGGTGGACGAGTCGGTGATCATGAACGCGCTGCGCAACCTCGGGCACCCGGCGCTGAACAAGAAGCTCAAGGAGGGCTGGGGCACCGCCATCACCCCGACCTGGGTGCAGCCGCCACTGCCGGTCAGCCACGGCTGGGAATTCGTCCTCCGGCTCCCGGCCGGGGTGCCCGCGACCAGCATCAACGCCCGCAAGACCGTGCTCGCACACAACCTCGGCCGACGCCCGGAAGAGGTGTGGGTCGAAGTCGACGACAACGACCCGATGGCGATGAAGTGCCTGGTCCTCGATCCCGGGTCGCTGCGCAAGCCGGTGCCGGACTACCCGCTGCTCGATGGCGGTCAGACCGACTTCTGGACCGGGTTCCCGGTCGGCATCGATGCCCGCTGGAACCAGGTCGACACCCCGGTATTCGAGCGCAACTTCGTGTGGGCCGGGATCATGGGCTCCGGCAAGTCCGAGCAGATCAACGACCTGCTCGCCGGGGCGGTGCTGGACCCGGTGGTGGACATCGACGTGTTCTGCTTCGCCGAGAACAACGACTACGAGTGGCTGCGCCCGGTCGCCTCAACCATCTCCATGGGCGACACCGCGGAGAACGTCCAGGCGTGCATGGACCACATCCATGCCCTGCACGACTCCCTCGCCGAACGCGGCCAGCTCTTCCGGGAGTACGGCATCAACTCCCTGACCCGGGAAGCGGCGGAGAAGGACGACCGGCTGCGGCCCCGGATCGTGATCATCGACGAGTGCCAGAGCTTCTTCCGGCAGGACAAGCCCGAAGACCGGCGCGAGGTGGTCAACCTGGTCGTGCGGTTCTTCTCCGCCGCCCGCAAGTACGGCATCGTGCTCGGGTTCGCCACCCCCACCCCGTCGGACCTGTCCCTCCCGCGGGACCTGATCGCCGTCACCACCAACAAAGCTTGCCACGCCATCGGCGACAAGACCCGCAACAACGTCGTGCTCGGCGAGAAGGCGTACGAGAACGGGCTCTCAGCGCTGGAACTCAAGCCCGCGGTGAAGAAGGGCGGCAAGATCGTGGCCCTCAACGACGTCGGCACGTCGGTCACGGTCGGGTTCATGGACCAGCCCGGGCTGTTGCGCGCCTTCCACCTCACCAGCGAGCAGAAGGCCGCGATCGTCGCCCGCGGTGTCGAGCTGCGCGGCGGCCGGGTGCGTCGGGCCGCGATCGAGCAGCCGCAGCAGCGGGACCTGCTCGCCGACGTGGCCGCCGTGCTGCTGCCCGGCGAGGACAAGGCCAAGGCCACCGACGTGTGCGCGCGGCTGCGCGAGCTGGCCCCCGGCTACCGGCCCTACATCGGGCTCACCGCCGAGAACCTGCGCGACCAGCTCGCCGAGCACGGCTGCAAGGTCACCAAGGTCGGCGTCCTCATGGTGTTCACCGAGCGTGTCCAGCAGGCGCTGGCCGCCCGCGAGGGAGGGAACGCCTGACCCGGCCGGAGAACCCGCCCGCAAGCCCGCCGCGCGGGCGGGTTCTCCCTCCACTCCCTCGCTCCCTTCACCACTGAAACCGCAGATCACCCCTAGGGAAGCCACCCAGGGACGCGCCGAGGGAATTTTCCCTACCCGCCACCGGATTCCCTCGCCCGCTCCCTCCCGATTCCCTACCCCCGCACGCCACCGATCGTCACACACAGTCACTTTCGGAGGTTCGATGACCACCCGCCTCGCCCGCCTGATCGCCCGGTTCGTCGCCACCTGCAAGTGCGGAGCCCGCATCCCGGCCGACCAGGTCATGTGCTCGGACTGCGCCAACAAGTAGCCCACTGTCGCGAAAGGACACGCCACCGATGGGAAGCAACAAAGGACTCGTGCACCGCGGCTCCAAGTCCTGGTGGACCGGCGACGTCAAGACCCTCTGCGGTCTCATCATCCCCGGCCGGGACGCCAAGTCGCCGTGGCTCACCAGCCCGGCCTGCCCGCAGTGCGAGGCCGTTCTCGAAGCCCGCAAGCGCAAGTAGCCCACCGACCCTGCCGGGCCGCCCGTCCGACTCGCCTCCGGGCGGCCCGGCAGTCCCAAGACCGTCAGCACTCGCGAAAGGTTCCCCATGCCTACCGCCACCGCGACCGACGCCCTGACCGACCCGGAGCGCCAGTTCCTCGGCTGCCTGATGCAGCTGCCCGCCCGCCCGGCGCGGCGGCTGCTGGCCGGGATGCGCGCCACCGACTTCACCGGCGGCATGTCCGCCCACGTCCTCCAACTCGCCATCGAGGTCGTGGCCGCCGAGCACACCCCGGCCCCGGTCACCCTCTACACCCACGCCATCGCCACCGGGCAGGCACCGGGCGAGAAGCGCCGCGAGTGGCTGTCCGGCTGGCTGGCCGACACCTTCCGCGACGCCCCCGTGCCCGGGCTGGCCGACCACCTCAAGGGCGTCCTGTTGGAGGCCGCGTGGCGACGTGCGCTGCTCGCCCACGCCCGCCGGATCGAGCAGGCCGTGGCCGGCTCGCCCACGGCGGTGCTGCGTGAGCTGGCCGACGACACCGCCGCCATCGACGAGCTGTGGACCCGCTATGAGGCCGCTACGACGGCCAACCCGACGCACTTGGAGGTGGCTGCCTGATGTTCACCGTGACCGACCTGTTCTGCGGCGCCGGGGGTTCCGGGCTCGGCGCGACCGCCGTGCCGGGTGTGGAGCTGGTGATGGCTGCCAACCACAGTCCGCGGGCGATCGAGACCCACGCCGCGAACTTCCCCGGCTGCGAGCACGACTGCGCCGACATCTCCCAAGTGGAGCCGCGCCGCTACCGGCGCACCAACATCCTGTGGGCAAGCCCGGAGTGCACCAACCACTCGATCGCGAAGGGCCGCAAGCGCGCCAGCGTGCAGCCGAGCCTGTTCGACGAGCCCGTGCCGGACCACGTGGCGGAGCGGTCGCGGGCGACGATGTGGGACGTGCCCCGCTTCGCCGAGGTGCACCGCTACGACGCCGTGATCGTGGAGAACGTGGTCGATGCGGCGAAGTGGGCGCCGTTTCGGGCGTGGCTGCTGGCGATGGACTCCTACGGCTACGAGCACAAGATCGTGTCGCTGAACTCCATGCACGCCCCGGCGATCGCCGCGCCGCGCGCGCCGCAGTCGCGGGACCGGATGTACGTGGTGTTCTGGCGCAAGGGCAACCCCGCCCCGAACCTCGACATCCGCCCGAAGGCGTGGTGCCCCACCTGCGAGCGGGAGGTGCGGGCGATCCAGGCGTGGAAGGGCACCGCACGGGTCGGCCGCTACCGGCAGCAGTACCTCTACCGCTGCCCATCGGCCACCTGCCGTCACCAGATCGTGGAGCCCTACGTGCTGCCTGCGGCGGCCGCGATCGACTGGAGCCTGCCCGGGCAGCGCATCGGCGACCGCGACAAGCCCCTGTCCGCCAAGACCCTCGCCCGCATCCGGGCCGGGATGCTGCGCTACGCCACGCCGCAACTGGTCACTGCGGGCGGCTCGTGGAACGACACCAGCTACCCGACCAGCCAGCCGTTCCGGACCCGCACCACGAGGGAGGCCGAAGGGCTGATCGTGCCGCTGGAAGGCCGCGACGGCAAAGAAGCCCGCCACACCGGCGAGCCGTTCCGGACGCAGACCACGCGGCACCAGGACGCCCTGGTGGTGCCCTACTACGGCACCGCCACCACCGCCGCGCCGGCCGCCGACCCCATCGGCACGCTCACCACCCGCGACCGCTACGGGCTGGCGTTCATCGCCGAGCTGCGCGGGGGCGGCTCCACCGCCCGCGACGTCCGCGAGCCCCTGGCCACCGTCTGCGCCAGCGGCAACCACCACATGCTCGTCCGCCAGCGCCCCGCATCCCAGCCCCACCGGGCCGGGCTGGACCTCGCGCGGTTCGCGGTCGGCACCGACGGCACCACCCACAACCGCGGAGACCTGCCACCGGCTGTCGCGAACGCCTCGTTCCGGATGCTCACCGTCGCCGAGATCCAGGCCGCCATGGCGTTCACCCCGGATTACGTGATCACCGGCAGCAAGCGCGAGCAGGTGCGCCAGCTCGGCAACGGCGTCACCCCGCCCGCCGCTGAATGGCTCGTCCGCTCCGTCGTCGCCTCCCTCGACACCACCGTCCACGACAGCTTGGAGGCTGCCTGATGACCCCAAATCGCGGGGCGACGCTGCTCGCCCAGCTCCACGACGCGCTGACCCGGTACGTCGTGATGCCCTCCGACCAGGCCACCGATGCCGTGGTGCTCTGGATCGCCGCCACCCACGTCCAACCCGCGTGGGCGCACGCGCCGCGGCTGGTGATCCGGGCACCGGAGCGGCGGTGCGGCAAGTCGCGGCTGCTCGACATCGTGGAAGCCACCAGCCACGACCCGCTGATCACGGTCAACGCCAGCCCCGCGGCGGTGTACCGCTCGATCACCCCGGACCCGCCGGTGCTGCTGGTGGACGAGGCCGACACCATCTTCGGGCCGAAGGCCGGGGACAACGAGGACCTGCGCGGGCTGCTCAACGCCGGACACCAGCGCGGCCGGCCAGCTCTGCGCTACGACGCCGCCACCTCCAAGGTCGTCACCATCCCCACCTTCGCCATGGCCGCGCTCGCCGGGATCGGCGCGATGCCCGACACCATCGAGGACCGCGCCGTGGTCGTGCACATGCGCCGCCGCGCCGCCGGGGAGAAGACGTTCCCCTACCGCGCCCGCCGCGACCGGGAACCGCTCCGCGCGCTGGCGCAGCAGCTCACCGAGTGGCTGCGCGGGGACATGGCCATCCTCGAGCGAGCCGAGCCCGCCATGCCGGTTGAGGACCGGGCAGCCGACACCTGGGAACCGCTGGTGGCCGTCGCCGACCACGCCGGGGGCGACTGGCCGGAACGCGCCCGCGCCGCCGCCGTGGAGATGACCCGCGAGCACAACGAGACCGGGGAAATCTCCGACCGGCTGCGGCTGCTCATCGACTGCCGCACCGCCTTCGCCGACGACCTCGCGTTGCCCACGGCCGAGCTGCTGCACCGCCTGCGCGGACTGGAGGAGTCCCCGTGGCGGGAGTTCGGGCCGACCGGGCTCACCGCCATGAAGCTCGGCTCGCTGCTCAAGGAGTACGGCATCCGCTCGGCCACCATCCGCTTCCCCGGCAGCGGGCAAGCCAAGGGCTACCAGCGCGCGGACTTCGCCGATGCCTGGAACCGCTACGCACCCGATCTCGACACCTCGGCAGGGGGTGAGCCGTCCCAGCCGTACCAGCCTCATAACCGCAGCTCAGACCCGGTACGGCTTGACGAGTGGTACGGCTCAAGCCGTACCAGCAAAAAAGCCGTACCGCCCCTGACCAGCAAAAACGACGCTGGTACGGCTGGGACGGCAACCCCCCTCAAAGTCGTCGGCAACAACGCCTGACCGCCCGCATGAAGGAGGAATGCGATGGACACGCCACCGGTGCCTGAGCGGCAGCTCTACCGCATCACCGAGGCCATGCGCCTGCTGTCGATGAGCCGATCCGTCATCTACGAGCAGATCCGTGCGGGACGCCTCCTCTCGGTCAAACAGGGCCGGGCCCGGCTCATCCCGGCCCGGGCGATCAGCGACTACGTCCAACTCCTCATCGACGAATCGGAGGTCATGAGTGGCGAAGCAGCGTAGCAACGGCGACGGGGGACTGTTCTGGGAGGAATCCCGGCAGCGCTGGCGCGCTGAGGTCACCATCGGCTACACCCCGGCCGGAAAGCGCCGGACGCGAAGGGCCTACGCCAAGACCAAGACCGAGGCCAAGAGCAAGCTCAAAGAGCTGTTCAAGGACCTCGAAGAGGGCATCACCGAAGACCGGAAGTACACCGTCGCACACGCGGTCCGCGACTTCCTCGCATACGGCCTGCCACGGCGCAGCACCGGCACGGTGGACAAGCTCACCAACCTGGCAAACACGCACATCATCCCCGGCTTAGGCGCCCGGAAGCTCCGGGAGCTGACAGCCGACGACGTGGACCGCTGGCTGGCCGATCGAGCGAAAGTGCTGTCCACTCGCTCGCTCCGGGAGGTGCTGTCGCTGCTCCGGCGCAGCATCGAGCGAGCCCAGAAGCGCGAGAAGGTGCGCCGCAACGTCGTGCTCCTCTGCGAGGTCCCCGAGGGCCGGGCGGGACGTCCCTCGAAGTCCCTGACGCTCGAACAGGCGGAAGCCGTGCTGCGGGCTGCTGAGGGGACGCCGATGCGCGCCTACGTGGTTGTGTCGCTCCTCACTGGCGCGCGGACCGAGGAGATGCGAGCACTGACCTGGTCGCACGTCGATCTCGTCGGCCGCCCGGACGGCAACCCGCCCATCCCGCCGCACATGATGGTGTGGCGCTCGGTCCGCGAGCACGGCGACACGAAGACGCGGAAGTCTCGCCGGTCGCTGGCCCTGCCGAAGCGCTGTGTCGAGGCGCTGAGGGCACACCAGGCCAAGCAGGACTACATGCGGACGTTGGCGCGCGACCGGTGGCAGGAGACCGGCCTGGTGTTCTCCTCCGCCGTGGGGACCGAACTGGACGCCGCCAACGTCCGCCGCGCGTTCCGGAAGGTGGTCGAAAAGGCCGGGCTGGAAGCCAAGGACTGGACGCCTCGTGAGCTACGGCACAGCTTCGTCTCGCTGCTCTCAGACAGCGGCGTACCGATCGAGCAGATTTCGCGCCTGATGGGCCACAACGGGACGGCCGTGACCGAGCTGGTCTACCGGCACCAGCTCCGACCGGTGATCGAGCACGGCGCCGAAGCGATGGACCGGATCTTCGCGAGCTGACCGCTCCAAGCACGGATCTGCGGGCAATGTCGCTCAGAATGACGCTCAGCCCCCGTTTCCCTTGGTTGGGAGACGGGGGCTGAGCTGCTGTGGGCCCAGGAGGACTTGAACCTCCGACCTCTTCGTTATCAGCGAAGCGCTCTAACCGCCTGAGCTATGGGCCCTCGAACGGAGAGAAGACTACAACATGCCTTCTACTCGCGTTCCGACAGGGTCACCTCCAGGCCTCCGGCCAGGTCGGCGGACACGTTGTAGATGAACGCGCTCACCGTGGCCAGCGCCGAGAGCAGCACGATGTTGATCGCGCCGAGGATGGCTGCGATGCCGAACACCCGGCCGGCGCTGATGAGTGGCTCGTTGGTCACGCCGGCGCCCTCGCCGGACACCAGGGACGAGTACGTGCCGTTCAGCTTGTCCCAGACGCCCATGCCGTCCAGCACCGTGTACAGCACGCCGACGGCCACCAGCCACACGAAGAACAGCGCGACACCGAGAACCAGCGACAGCTTCAGCACCGACCACGGGTCGAACCGCTTGATCTGCAGGCTCGCCCGGCGCGGGCCGCGACCGGGGCGGCGCAAGGCGCTGGGCGCCGAACGTCCCTTGGTGCCGGCACTGGCCACGCTCACCGTCTCCTGCCCCCTCAACCCTGCCAACGCGTCGTCGCGCGCCGCGGGGTTGCCGAACAGACCCTGCGCCGCCGAACCGCTGACGACGGGATTGTCGTCACCGTTCGAGTACAACACAGTTTTCTCGGCCTGGCCTTCCGACGACCACCCATCGCGGTAACCACCGCTCGACTCGGTGGTCGTGCCCTGACCGGCGTCACGGCTCAGCCGCTGCCAGGGCGGCGTGCCCGCGTCACCGGTCTGCGCACCGTGCTGTTCGGGGTTCTCCGGTGTCGTCACTTAGCTCTCTTCCGAGACGGGTTCTTCGGTTCCTCCGTTGCCTTCACCATTACCGACGCCCGAGGGCTCATCAGCGTTGCGTGCCACCGCGAGAAGAGTCGTCCCCTCCCCGAGGTTGATCAGCCGCACGCCCTTCGTCTGCCGGCCCGCCTTGCGCACCTGGTCCGCCGGCGTGCGGATGACCCCGCCGCTGGAGGTGATGGCGTAGAGCTCGTCGTCGGCGTCGACGATGAGCGCCCCCACCAGCCTGCCACGCTTGCGGTCGTGCTGGATGGTCAGCACGCCCTTGCCGCCGCGGCCCTGCACCGGGTAGTCCTCGATCGGCGTCCGCTTGGCGTAGCCGCCGTCGGTCGCGACCAGCAGGAACTTGTCCGGCTTGACCACGTTCAGCGCGAGCAGCTCGTCACCGTCGTTGAACCGCATGCCGAGCACACCCGAGGTCGGGCGGCCCATCGGGCGCAGCGTCTCGTCGGTGGCGTGGAAGCGGATCGACTGGCCCTCGGCCGACACCAGCAGCAGGTCGTCCTCCGGCCCGGCGAGCACCGCGCCGACCAGCTCGTCGCCCTCGCGCAGGTTGATGCCGATCAGGCCGCCGGAGCGGTTCGAGTCGAACTCGCTCAGCCGCGTCTTCTTGACCAGGCCCTTCTTCGTGGCCAGCACCAGGTACGGCGCGACCTCGTAGTTCGGGATCTCGATGATCTGCGCGATCGTCTCGTCCGGCTGGAACGCGAGCAGGTTCGCCACGTGCTGGCCACGCGCGGCGCGGTTCGCCTCGGGCAGCTCGTAGGCCTTCGCGCGGTAGACGCGGCCCTTGTTGGTGAAGAACAGGATCCAGTCGTGCGTCGAGCACACGAAGAAGTGCTGGACGATGTCGTCCTGCTTGAGCTGGGCACCCTGCACACCCTTGCCGCCGCGGCGCTGCGACCGGTACAGGTCGGTCTTGGTCCGCTTCGCGTAGCCGGTGCGCGTGATGGTGACCACCACGTCCTCGACCGCGATCAGGTCCTCGACCGACACGTCGCCGTCGAACGGGATGATCTGGGTGCGCCGGTCGTCGCCGAACTTGTCGACGATCTCGGTCAGCTCGTCCTTGACGATCTGACGCTGCCGCTCCGGCTTGTCCAGGATGTCCTGCAGGTCGGCGATCTCGAGTTCGATCTTCGCCAGCTCGTCGACGATCTTCTGGCGCTCCAGGGCGGCCAGGCGGCGCAGCTGCATGTCCAGGATCGCGGTGGCCTGGATCTCGTCGATGTCCAGCAGCTCGATCAGGCCGGTGCGCGCCTCGTCGACCGTCGGCGAGCGGCGGATCAACGCGATGACCTCGTCCAGCTGGTCCAGCGCCTTGACCAGGCCGCGCAGGATGTGGGCGCGTTCCTCGGCCTTGCGCAGGCGGAACCGGGTCCGCCGGACGATGACCTCGATCTGGTGCTTGACGTAGTGCCGGACGACCTGGTCCAGCCGCAGCGTGCGCGGCACCCCGTCGACCAGGGCCAGCATGTTGACGCCGAAGTTGTACTGCAGCTGGGTGTGCTTGTAGAGGTTGTTCAGCACGACCTTGGCGACCGCGTCCCGCTTGAGCGTGACCACGATCCGCATGCCGCGCCGGCTGTTCGACTCGTCGGCGATGTCGGCGATGCCGGTCAGCTTGCCGTCGCGCACCAGGGTGGCGATGTTCTCCACCAGGTTGTCCGGGTTGACCTGGTAGGGCAGCTCGGTGACGACCAGGGTGGTCCGGCCGCGGGTGTCCTCTTCGACCTCGACCACCGCGCGCATCCGGATCGAGCCGCGGCCGGTGCGGTAGGCCTCCTCGATCCCGGACGTGCCCAGGATCAGGCCCTTCGTCGGGAAGTCCGGCCCCTTGATGCGCTGCATGAGCGCGGCGAGTGTCTCGTCCTCGCCGGCTTCCCAGTTGTCCAGCGCCCAGATCACGCCGTCGGCGACCTCGCGCAGGTTGTGCGGCGGGATGTTGGTCGCCATGCCGACCGCGATCCCCGACGTGCCGTTGACCAGCAGGTTCGGGATGCGCGACGGCAGGACGTCCGGCTCCTGCGTGCGGCCGTCGTAGTTCGGCGAGAAGTCGACGGTCTCCTCTTCGATGTCCCGCAGCATCTCCATCGCCAGCGGGTCGAGGCGCGACTCGGTGTACCGCATGGCCGCCGCGGGGTCGTTGCCCGGCGAGCCGAAGTTGCCCTGGCCGTCGATCAGCGGGTACCGCAGCGCCCACGGCTGGGCCAGCCGCACGAGGGCGTCGTAGATCGCCGAGTCGCCGTGCGGGTGGTAGTTGCCCATCACGTCGCCGACCACGCGCGAGCACTTGTTGTACCCGCGGTCCGGCCGGAAACCCGAGTCGTACATCGAGTACAGCACCCGGCGGTGCACCGGCTTGAGCCCGTCGCGCACGTCCGGCAGGGCGCGCGACACGATCACGCTCATCGCGTATTCGATGTACGAGCGCTGCATCTCGTGCTGGATGTCGACCGGCTCGGTGCGGTCGTGTTCCGGCGGCATGGTTTCCGTCATGGGGTCCTTCTACTGACGAATGGGCAAGGCGGAGTCGGGGCGCGCTACACGTCGAGGAAGCGGACGTCCTTGGCGTTGCGGGTGATGAACGAGCGCCGGGCTTCGACGTCCTCGCCCATCAGCACGCTGAACAGCTCGTCCGCCGCGGCGGCGTCGTCCAGCGTGACCTGCAGCAGCAGCCGGCGGGCCGGGTCCATGGTGGTCTCCCACAGCTCTTCGGCGTTCATCTCGCCGAGACCCTTGTACCGCTGGATCGCGTCGTCCTTCGGCAGCTTGCGGCCGGCTTCGGCGCCGGCGGCGATCAGGCCGTCGCGCTCCTTGTCCGAGTACGCGTACTCCGGCTCCGACCGCGGCCACTTGATCTTGTAGAGCGGCGGCTGCGCGAGGTAGACGTGGCCGTGCTCGATCAGCGGGCGCATGAACCGGAACAGCAGCGTCAGCAGCAGGGTGCGGATGTGCTGGCCGTCGACGTCGGCGTCGGCCATCAGCACGATCTTGTGGTAGCGCAGCTTCGAGATGTCGAAGTCGTCGTGGATGCCGGTGCCCAGCGCGGTGATCAGCGACTGGACCTCGTTGTTCTTGAGCACCCGGTCGATCCGGGCCTTCTCCACGTTGATGATCTTGCCGCGGATCGGCAGGATCGCCTGGAACCGCGACTCCCGCCCCTCCTTGGCCGACCCGCCAGCGGAGTCACCCTCCACGATGTAGAGCTCGCACTCCTCCGGGTTGGTCGACTGGCAGTCCTTGAGCTTGCCGGGCAGGCCGCCGATCTCCAGCGCGCCCTTGCGGCGCACCAGGTCGCGGGCCCGGCGGGCGGCCATCCGCGCCTGCGCGCTGGACAGCGCCTTGTTGATGATCGTCTTGGCTTCGCTCGGGTTGCGCTCGAACCAGTCGGACAGCCACTCGTTGGTCTTGGACTGGACGAACGACTTGGCCTCGCTGTTGCCCAGCTTGGTCTTGGTCTGGCCCTCGAACTGCGGCTCGGCCAGCTTGATCGAGATGATCGCGGTGAGGCCCTCGCGCACGTCGTCGCCGGAGAGGTTCTCGTCCTTCTCCTTGAGGAGTTTCTTGTCCCGCGCGTAGGCGTTGACCACCCGGGTCAGCGCGGCGCGGAAGCCCTCCTCGTGGGTGCCGCCCTCGTGGGTGTTGATGGTGTTGGCGAAGGTGTGCACCGAGGGCGTGAACGAGTTGTTCCACTGCATCGCGACCTCGACTTCGAGGCCCTCGCCCTTGGCCTCGAAGCAGATGATGCTCGAGTGGATCGGGTCCTTCGAGCCGTTGATGTGCTTGACGAAGTCCTCGAGCCCGCCCGGGTAGTGGTAGACGCGCTCCTTGACCCGCGCCTGCTTGCCGTCGGCGTCGGCCTCGGTCTCCGCCTCGGTGACCCGCTCGTCGCGCAACGTGATGCTCAGGCCCTTGTTCAGGAAGGCCATCTCCTGCAGGCGGCGCGAGACCGTCTCCGTGTTGTACGTGGTGGTCTCGAAGATGTCCGGGTCGGCCCAGAACGTGGTGCAGGTGCCGGTGCCCTCGGCGGGGCCGGCCTCCTGCAGCGGACCGGGCTTGGAGTGGTCGAAGTGCTGGCGCCACTTCTTGCCGTCGCGGGAGACCTCGACGTCGAGCGCCTTGGACAGGGCGTTCACGACGGAGACGCCGACGCCGTGGAGGCCGCCGGAGACCGCGTAGCTCTCGCTGTCGAACTTGCCCCCGGCGTGCAGCACGGTGTGCACGATCTCCAGGGTCGACTTCTTGTGGACCGGGTGCTCCTCGACCGGGATGCCGCGGCCGTCGTCGACGACGCGGACGCCGCCGTCGGCCAGGAGCGTGACCTCGACCTTCGTCGCGTAACCGGCCATGGCCTCGTCGACCGAGTTGTCCACGACCTCCCAGATCAGGTGGTGCAGGCCGCGTTCACCGGTGGAACCGATGTACATGCCGGGTCGCTTGCGGACCGCCTCGAGACCCTCGAGCACCGTGATGGAGGACGCGTTGTAGTCGTTCTGCTGAGCTGCCACGAGCCTGCTTTCTCCTCAGTCTTGCCCAAGGGGCTCCCCACTCGTGTTTATTCTACTTGGCCAGCTCCGCTGACATGCCGCAAGGACACCCCTGATTTCGTCACAGAGGCCCGAACGCGAGCGAGGACGGGTCCGGCGCTATCCGGCCGGGGTCGAGCCGCGATATGACGCGCTCAGTCACCCATAGGTGTCGCGCGGCCCGCGACCGGGCACGTGCCGCGGGCCCTTCCGCCAGCTCGGGGCGGTCGGACCGTGGATGCGCATCCGCTTGACCACGCCGTGACCGACCTTGGCCGCGATCTTGGCGATGAGCTGGCCCTGGAGCAGGCGCAGCTGCGTGGCCCAGGCGGTCGAGTCGGCGCGGACGGTGAGTTCGCCGTCCTTCAACGTCACCGGCTGGGCGTGCTCGGCGACGTCCTCGCCGACCAGGCGAGCCCACTCGCCGAAGACGCGGCTGCTGGTCACGCGCTCCTGCCAGCCCCGCTCGGACACCAGCCTGCCGACGAGCCTGCCGAGCGGCTGCGGGTCGCGGGCGTCCGGGCCCGGCCCCGACCAGCGGCGGCGGCGCGGGTTCTGGCCGCTCAGCTCGAACTTGCGACGGCCCGGCTCGGTGCCCCGGGCGTCGGCCTTGGCGCGAGCGGCGGCCAGGGCGGAGCGGACCAGATCACGTCCGGTAGTGTTCCCGTTCGGCCCAGCCGGGCCATCACCGTCCGTATCTGATCCACTCTTCTGGGGAGTTTGCGCCGCTTCTGACGCGGTTGAAGATCGCTCGTTCGGCCGCTTGGTCACGCGCGGCGATAACGCGTTCACCGTGTTATCCACACTATCCACAGAGTTGTCCCCAGATCGGTGGGTAACTCCTGTGGTCCCGGTCACTCGCCGTTGCTCATCAGGCACGCTTCACCTCCCCGTCGGCGACGGTGAACCGGACCCCGGCCAGTTCCCCGGGCACGTCCTCGTCCACCGCCGCGGTGACCAGCACCTGTTCGGCACCGGCGGCCACCTCGGCCAGCCGCGACCGGCGCCGCCGGTCGAGCTCGGCGAAGACGTCGTCGAGCAGGAGCACCGGTTCCCCCGCTTCCCGCCGCAGCAGCTCGTAGGACGCCAGCCGCAGCGCGAGGGCGAACGACCAGGATTCCCCATGGCTCGCGTAGCCCTTCGCGGGGGCCTCCCCCAGGATGATTTCCAGCTCGTCGCGGTGCGGGCCGACCAGGCTGATCCCTCGTTCCAGCTCCTGCTGCCGCACCTGCGCCATCGCCTCGACGAGGATACCGGTCAGCACCTCCGGCTCGGCGCGTTTCCCGTCCGGCACCCCGTACCCCTCGGGCAGGGCCGCGCCCAGGCTCGACCGGTAGGAGATCGTCGCCGGCCGCGAGTCGGGCGCCACCCCGGCGTAGGCCGCGGTGGTGTGCGGACCGAGGTCGGCGACCAGGTCGAGACGCGCGGCGAGCAGCTGGGCGCCGACCACCGAGAGGTGGTTGTCCCACACCTCGAGCGTCGACAGCGCGTACGGGTCGTCGCGCGCGGCACCTTTCTTCTTGCCCGCCGTCTTCAACAGCGCGTTGCGCTGCTTGAGGATCCGCTCGTAGTCGGCGCGCACCCCCGCGTACCGGGGCGCGCGCTGCACCAGCAGGTCGTCCATGAACCGGCGGCGCTCGCCCGGGTCGCCGCGCACCAGCGCCAGGTCCTCCGGGGAGAACAAGACGGTGCGCAGGATCCCGAGGATGTCGCGCGGCTTGCCGACCGCGCCGCGGTTGACCCGGGCGCGGTTCGCCCGGCCGGGGTTGATCTCCAGCTCGACGGTCAGCTCGCGGTCCTCGTTGACCACGGCCGCCCGCACGAGTGCCCGCTCACAACCGTGCCGCACCAGCGGGGCGTCGGTCGCGACCCGGTGTGACCCGAGGGTCGCCAGGTAACCGATCGCCTCCAGCAGGTTGGTCTTCCCGCGGCCGTTCTGGCCGACGAGCACCGTCGGACCGGGTGTGAGCGGCAGGTCCGCGTGCTCCCAGGAACGGAAGTCGGTGACCTGCAGATGCCGTACGTGCACGGCGCAGTGCCTACTCGCCGACCTTCTTCACGGCGTGACCGCCGAACTGGTTGCGCAGCGCGGCGACCGCCCGCATCGCGGACGAGTCCTTCCGCCGCGAGGCGAACCGCGCGAACAGGGCGGCCGAGATGACCGGCGCCGGCACCGCGTGGTTGATGGCCTCCTCCAGGGTCCAGCGGCCCTCGCCGGAGTCCTCGACGTAACCCTCGAGGTCGTCCAGCTCGGGGTCCTCGTCCAGGGCGCGCACCAGCAGGTCGAGCAGCCAGGACCGGACGACGGTGCCGCGCTGCCAGCCCTTGATCACGGCCGGCACGTCCTCGACCACCTTCGCGGCTTCGAGCAGCTCGAAGCCCTCGGCGTAGGCCTGCATCAGGCCGTACTCGATGCCGTTGTGGATCATCTTCGCGTAGTGACCGGCGCCGACCGAGCCGGCGTGCGAGAAGCCCTCCTCGCGGGGACCGTCCGGGCGCAGCGCGTCGAAGATCGGCATGGCGCGCTCGACGAGCGCCTTGTCACCGCCGACCATCAGGCCGTAGCCGTTCTCCTTGCCCCACACGCCACCGGAGACACCGCAGTCGAGGTAGCCGATGCCCTTCGCGGACAGCACCTCGGCGTTGTGCTTGTCGTCGGTGAACCGGGAGTTGCCGCCGTCGATCACCAGATCGCCCTCGGCGAGCAGCTCGCCGAGCTCGGCCACCGTCTCGCGGGTCGGCCCGCCCGCCGGGACCATCACCCAGACGATGCGCGTCGCGTCCAGTTTGGACACCATGTCGGCGAGCGAGGTCGAGTCCGAGACCGCCTGGTTGCGGTCGTAGCCGACCACCTCGTGCCCGGCGGCGCGCAGCCGCTCGCGCATGTTGAAGCCCATCCGGCCGAGGCCGACCAGTCCCAGCTGAACCATGGAACTCCCCTTCGTGCTTTCTCCGTCGCGGTCAGCCGGGTAGGCGGACCGGCATCAGTAGATAGAGGTAACCAGGAACGACCTGGCCCTGCTCGTCGGCCGGCTTGATCAAAGCCGGACGGTTCGGGGTGGTGAAGGTCAGCTCGGCCCGGTCGTGGTGCAGCGCGCCCAGGCCGTCGACGAGGTAGCCCGGGTTGAACGCGATCGTGACCGGCTCGCCTTCGTACTCCACCGGCAGCTCCTCTTCGGCGCTGCCCTCGTCGTCACCGCCGGCCGACAGGCGCAGCGAGTTGTCCCCGAACTCCAGCCGGACCTGGGTACCCCGCTCGGCCACCAGCGACACGCGTTTGATCGCCTCGGAGAGCGGGGACACCTCGATCACCGCGCGGGAGGAGTGCTGGTTCGGGAGGAGCTGCCGGTATGGCGGGAACTCGGCGTCGAGCAGCCGGGTGGTCGTGTAGCGGCCGTTGCCGGACAGGCCGAGCAGGCCCTCGCCGCTGGCGAGCCCGACCGAGACCTTGTTGCCCGCGGTGCCGAGCGACTTGGCCGCCTCGGCGAGGGTGCGCGCCGGGACCAGGACCGCGGCGTCGGCCAGTCCCTCGACCGGTTCCCACGCGAACTCGCGCATCGCCAGGCGGAAGCGGTCGGTGGCCACGAGGGTGAGCGAGTTGCCGGAGATCTCCAGCCGCATGCCGGTCAGCATCGGCAGGGTGTCGTCCTTGCCGGCCGCGACGGCGACCTGGGTGACGGCCTGGCCGAACGCCTCACCGGCGACCTCACCGGCGAACGTCGGCTGGGCCGGGAGCTGCGGGTAGTCCTCGACGGGCATGGTCGGCAGGCTGAACCGGGCGCTGCCGCAGGTGATGGAGGCGCGGGAGCCGTCGACGGAGATCTCGACCGGCTGGGCCGGGAGCGCCTTGGTGATGTCGGCGAGTAGCCGCCCGGACACCAGGAGGCGTCCCCCGTCGGCGATCGTCGCCGGGACGCCGACCGTCGCCGACACCTCGTAGTCGAAGCCGGAGACGGTGAGGGCGTCGGTCGAGCCGTCCGATCCGGCGTCGAGCAGCACCCCGCCCAGGACCGGGACCGGTGGCCTCGACGGCAGGCTGCGTGCCACCCACGCGACGGCGTCCGCGAGCCCGTCGCGCTCGACGCGGATCTTCATGTGCCCATCCTTTCGACAGCCGAGCCCCTCATCGCGGCCCGAGAAGATCGACAAACGTCCCCGGGCAGGCCTCGAGCAGCGCGCTGACCAGGGATCTCACAGTGTGGTGTGGCCCGGTGCCGATGTCGCCAACGACGAGCGGGCTGGGTGTGGATACCCACGTTAGAACGTGAGCGGCACCGCCGTCACTCGGGGCACGCCATCGACTTGTCGACAAGACGATCTCGTCCGGAGCTCTGTCCCCATGTCCACAGCCCCCTGTTTTTCTCCGAAGGACTTCTTGAGAAAAAACCAAGGGCAGTGACAGTAATAGGGGCTGTGGATTCTGGGGACTACTGCCGTTGTCGCAGGTCCGCTCGCGCGGCGGGGTGTGGACAGCTGTGGAGTACTTCCGGTGGACAACTCGGGCGGTCCGTGGACAACTTCGGGCGCTCCCCAGATGATCCACAGTTGTCCCCAGCTGTCCACAGAACTGTCCCCAGTTGTGGGGATGTTCGTCCCCATGGCCGCGCACAGACGCGGTCGCCGCAGAACCCACCCAGTGGGTGACCGGGGTCGCGGCGATCGATGCGTTCTCGTTACGGGGATCACAGATTCCGCGTCGCAGCGCGGCCCGCCGCGGCCGCACTCGCTGTCACACAAGCGATTCCGGCCCACGCGACGAACGGCAGCCGCTCGCCGAGCACGAGCGCGCCGGCCACTCCGGCCACCGCCGCTTCGAGGCTCTCCAGCACCGCGACCGTGCGCGCTGGAACCCGGCGCAGTGCGGCGAGGTCGAGCGAGTACGGGATCACGGCCGACAGCACCGCGACGCCGAAACCGGCCAGCAGCAAGGAAGGTCGCCACACCGGGGCGGTCACGCCGAAGGGCAGCGCGAGGACCGCGGCCACCGTCACGGCGAACGCGAGCATCGATCCATCCGGGACACTCGCGCCGACTTTCCGGCTCAGCACCAGGTATCCGCCCATCGACGCGGCGGACAGCAGAGCGAACGCCACACCCGCCGCCGGAAGTGTCGTCCCGGACGGCGAATGGAACAGCCACACCCCGAAGGCGGCGACGAGCGCGAAGCCGACATCGCGCGCGCGGCGTGCCGTCGCCACCGCGACCGTCAGCGGACCGAGCAACTGCAAGGCGCTCGCCACACCCATCGGCAGGAAACCCAGCGCGGGGTAGATCAGGTTCATCCCGGCGATCGCGGCGCCGAAACCCAGCACCGGCGGCAGGTTCCGCCACGACGGCAACGCCGGACGGTGGATCGCGAGCAGGACGATCGCGGCGAAGACGAGCCGCAGCACGACCACCCCGCCCGGACCGGCCGCGGCGAAGAGCTGTTTGCCGAACGCCTGTCCGGTCTGCACGCTCACGACGCTGCCGAGGACGAGAAGTGCGGCTCCCATGCCGTCGAGTCTTGGCGCGGAACCGGTGCAGATCCATCGAGACTTCGTGCACGTGACTCTTTAGCCTCGGCTACATGATCGACCTCCGGCGCCTGAGCGTCCTCCGCGTCCTCGCCGAGCACGGCACCGTCACGGCTGCGGCGGACGCGCTGCACCTGACCCCCTCGGCGGTCTCACAACAACTCCGGTTGCTCGCCAAGGAAGTCGGCGTCGAACTGCTGCGCCGCGAGGGACGCCGCGTCCGGTTGACCCCCGCCGCGGTGGTGCTGCTCGAGCACGCGGATTCGCTGTTCGCGCAATGGGAACGGGCGCGCGCCGACCTGACCGCCGGCGAAGAGGTCGGCGCCGTGAGGCTGTGCGGTGTCTCCTCCGCGGTCGCCGCGTTGCTGGGGCCGGCGGTCACGCGGCTGCGCGTGGAGCACCCGCGGCTGACGGCGCGCGTAATAGAAGAGGAGAGCGCCGATTGCTACGAGCTGCTGCTCGCCGAAGCGGCCGACCTCGCCGTCGTGCTGCCCACGCCCGAAGCGCCGCCCGTCGACGACCCGCGCTTCACGCAGTGGCCGCTCCTCGACGACCCGCAGGATCTCCTTGTCCCGGCGGGACATCCGCTGACGCGGCAGGACGCGGTCGAACTCGCCGACGCCGCCCGGGAGCCGTGGATCGTCAAGCCGCGTCACAACGACACGTACCCACTTCTGCAAGTCGCCTGCGCCGCCGCCGGATTCACGCCGCGGATCGCGCACGAGGCCAAGGAGTGGTTCGCGGTGTCCGCGCTCGTCGCCGCCGGGCTCGGCGTGTGCCTCGTGCCGCGGCTCGCTCCCCTGCCGCCGCAGCACGACGTGGTGCGCATTCCCTTGCACGGCAACCCGCGTCCGTCGCGGCGCTTCGTCGGCTGCGTCCGTCGCGGCAGCGAAGAGCAGTGGCCGATCGCGCGCGCGATCGCGGCGGTCGAAGCGGAGTGCGCGGCGCGGGCTACTGGCGGGCGCGCTGTTTGATGCGCGCGGTGAGTTCCTGGACCTGGTCGTAGATCCGCCGCCGCTCGGCCATCTCCTTGCGGATCTTCTTGTCCGCGTGCATGACCGTCGTGTGGTCGCGGCCGCCGAACGTCTGCCCGATCTTCGGCAGCGACATGTCCGTCAGCTCGCGGCACAGGTACATCGCGATCTGCCGCGCCGTGGCAAGGGCTTTCGTCTTGCCGGGGCCGCACAGGTCGTCGACCGTCACGTCGAAGAACTCGGCCGTGGTCGCCATGATCGTCGGCGCGCTGATCTCCGGCGCCTGCGAGTCCGGGATCAGGTCGCGCAGCACGATCTCCGCGAGACTGACGTCCACCGGCTGCTGGTTCAGCGAGGCGAACGCGGTGACGCGGATGAGCGCGCCTTCGAGCTCCCGGATGTTCGCCTCGACGCGCGAGGCGATGAATTCGAGCACGTCACCCGGCACGGCCAGCCGGTCCTGCGCCGCCTTCTTGCGGAGGATCGCGATGCGCGTCTCCAGCTCGGGCGGCTGGATGTCGGTGATCAGGCCCCACTCGAACCGCGTGCGCAGCCGGTCCTCCAGGGTTTCCAGCCGCTTCGGCGGCCGGTCCGAGGACACCACGATCTGCTTGTTCGAGTTGTGCAGCGTGTTGAAGGTGTGGAAGAACTCCTCCTGAGTACCTTCCTTGCCCTCCAGGAACTGGATGTCGTCGACGAGCAGGATGTCGATGTCCCGGTAGCGCCGCTGGAACGCCACCTTCCGGTCGTCGCGCAGCGAGTTGATGAAGTCGTTGGTGAACTCTTCGGTCGAGACGTAGCGCACGCGCATGCCCGGGAACAGCCGCTGCGCGTAGTGGCCGACGGCGTGCAGCAGGTGCGTCTTGCCCAGCCCCGACTCGCCCCAGATGAACAGCGGGTTGTACGCGCGGGACGGTGCTTCGGCGACGGCGAACGCGGCCGCGTGCGCGAAGCGGTTGGACGCGCCGATGACGAAGGTGTCGAACGTGTACTTCTCGTTGAGCCGCGTCTTCGACGTCTCCGGCTGGGCCGGGGCGGTGTAGGGCTGGCCGGCGCTCGGCTGGCCGGAGAACATCGGCCAGATCTCGTGCGCCGCGGCCAGTGCCTCGCCCTCTTCGTCGACTTCCTCGTCACCGTCGTCCTCGGGCAGGACGGGCTTCACGGGTTCCGGGGGGTGGGAGCGCACCCGGCGCAGCGGCGGCAGCATGCCGTCGTCGAGCGGTGGCATCTTCGGCGGCATCACCGGCACCTCGGTGGCGGCGACAGGCGCCGTTTCCACCCGGGCGGGTGACGGGTACGGGGCCGGCGGTGGCGGCGGCGGGCTGACTTCGGCGGTGTCGACTTTCACCGCCAGCGAGACGGGGCGGCCGAGGCGGCGCGACAGCGCGTGCGTGATCGGGTCCCGCAGGGCGCGCTCGATCGCTTCCTTGGCGAAGTCACTCGGAGCGGCGAGCAGGGCCGTGCCGTCGAGCAGGCCGATCGGGCGGGTGACTCGCATCCAGGCCCGCTGCTGCGGCGACAGAGTGCCGTCCGACAGCTCCCGGACCACCTGGTCCCAGACCACGCCCAGATTCAACTGGTGCTCGGACACCTACTTCGTCCCCTCCCCTCGTCACCCCAGAAGACCCCACCGACCTGCGGATAATCACCGAGGCGGGCGGCCGGCTCACCCCGTCGAGCGGTATCGCGCGGGCCCCCTGGTCACCGCGCGCAGCAAGTATCCACAGAGTTGTCCACAACTGTGTACTAATGTACGGCGGCCCGCAGTCACTCCACCTGCGGGTGCGAACCTACGCCAGCCAGAGCCTCCACACCTTCCGACGGCGGCGCCGAGCACCTCGAACGGGTGACTCAAGAGGAGACACGCTAACAAAGGCCCGTGCCGTCCCACAAGGCACCGTGGGGGCCAGGATTCCATGCTTCACGCCGCGTCGCCACTCGGTCCCCCCGAGTGGTTCCGGGGGCCGGTTGCCGGGCCCTCGAGCGGGGTGCGTACTCTCGATAGGTCTCCCGCGCGCGACGGGTTTGTTCGCATGCGCGCGATTCGAGACACCCCCGAGCTGATCGGTGGCTCCAGCTTGCCGCCGAGTATGTCGAGACCAGGAGTAAGCAGTGAGCAAGGGTAAGCGCACCTTCCAGCCGAACAACCGTCGACGCGCCCGGACCCATGGCTTCCGGCTGCGGATGCGTACCCGTGCCGGTCGCGCCATCCTGTCGGCCCGCCGTCGCAAGGGCCGCGAGAAGCTGTCCGCCTGATAGCGCCGCTTCGAGGCGCGTCGTGCTGCCCCGTGCCGCCCGGTTGCGGCGCAGTGAGGACTTCCGCGAGGTCATGCGCAGGGGTGCTCGGGCAGGTCGGCGTCGCCTCGTGGTGCACGCGGTGCAGTCCACCGACCCGTCCGCGGGAACGCCGCGGGCGGGTTTTGTGGTGAGCAAGGCCGTGGGCAACTCGGTGGTGCGCCACCGAGTGACCCGGCGCCTGCGGCATCTCGTCCTGCAGCGCCTCGGAACCGTGCCGCCCGGCAGTTCGTTGGTCGTGAGGGCCCTGCCGCCGGCGGCCACCGCGTCCAGCGCCGAACTCGGCGCCGATCTGGACGCGGCGCTGAAACGGCTGAGCCTGCTCCCGGGTCGCCCGTCCGACGGCCCGGCGACACGCGGATCGGGAACGGCCGCGGAAACGAGGGGCCACGCCGGTGAATGACGCCACCACCGATGCATCGCAGACGGTCGAGCGCCCCGGGCCGGTCGCCCAGGTCCTGCTGCTCCCGCTGCGGTTCTACCGCCGTTTCATCTCGCCCTACCTCCCGCCGAGCTGCCGCTTCTACCCCAGCTGCAGCACGTACGCGGTCGAGGCCCTGACCCGTTTCGGCGCCGCGAAGGGCAGTTATCTGGCCCTCCGCCGGCTGTTGCGCTGCGGCCCGTGGACGATGCCCGGCCGCGATCCGGTGCCTGAGGTGTTCTCGTGGCGCCACCAGAGACCTGGTTTGTCAACCGAGGAGTAGCTCAGTGCTCGACTTCATCTACTACCCCGTGTCCTTCATCCTGTGGTGTTGGCACAAGGTCTTCGGGTTCGTCTTCGGGGCCGACAACGCGATCACCTGGCTCCTGGCGATCATCTTCCTGACCTTCACGGTTCGCGGCATCATGTTCAAGCCGTTCGTGAACCAGGTCCGGTCGATGAAGAAGATGCAGGAGTTCGCGCCGGAACTGAAGAAAATTCAGAAGAAGTACGCGAACGACCGCCAGCGCCAGGCGATGGAGATGCAGAAGCTCCAGAAGGAGCACGGCGTCAACCCGCTGGGCAGCTGCCTGCCGATGCTGCTGCAGATCCCGGTGTTCATCGGTCTGAACTGGGTGCTGCGTGCGTTCTCCATCCAGCCCGCGGACGGCAGCCCGAAGACGGAGAACTACTTCTTCGACCAGGCGGGCGTCGAGTCCTACGTTCACGCGAAGCTGTTCGGCGTCAACATCGGCGATGCCATCCACAACGCCACCATGCTGGGTGGCCAGGGTGGCGGCTGGCACTGGCACGTCGCGCCGGTCGCGATCCCGCTGATGATCCTCGCGGCGATCCTGACCCACCTGACGGCGCGGCACTCGGCGCAGCGGCAGAACCTGAACCCCGAGTCGATCACGCCGCAGACGCAGATGATGCAGCGGCTGACGATGTACATCTTCCCGCTCGGTGTGCTCGTGTTCGGTGCGTTCTTCCCGATCGGTCTGCTCGTCTACTGGCTGGCGAACAACGGCTGGACCCTGATGCAGCAGCGCCTGGTCTACACGCGGATCGACAAGGAAGAGGCGCAGAAGAAGGCCGAGGCGGCCGAGAAGCGCAACTCGCTGGCGCCGCGCCCGGGTGCGAAGCCGAAGCCGGGCCAGAAGCCGGTCCAGCAGAAGAAGGCGGACGACGAGACGGCGGCCGGTGACGGCAAGGCCGCCGGGCAGAACAAGCCGAGCTCGAAGGCCGGCTCGCCGCACCGCTTCCCGCAGCAGGGGCAACGCCCGCAGAACGGCTCGGCGCAGAAGCGCAAGAAGCCGGCGCAGGGCGGCAAGAACTCAGGACAGAAGGGCTCGGGGCAGAAGCGCCGCTGAGCGCTGGAGCCCGGTGAAAGGAGATGACGATGGCGGAGACGGTCGAAGCGATCGACGCTGACGACGAGGCGCCCGCTGCGGAGGCGACGGGGTCGTCGACGGAGGACTTGCTGGTTCGCGAGGGCGACATCGCGGGCGACTACCTGGAGCGGCTGCTGGACCTGCTCGACTACGACGGGGACATCGACCTCGACGTGGAAAGCGGTCGCGCGATCGTGAGCATCGACGGCGGCGACGACCTGGAGAAGCTGGTCGGTGGGCGCGGCCAGGTGCTCGAGGCGCTGCAGGAACTGACGCGGCTGGCGGTGCAGCAGGAGACCGGCACCCGGAGCCGGCTGATGCTCGACATCGCGGGCTGGCGGGCCGGCCGACGTGCCGAGCTGACCGAGCTGGGCCGCACGACGGCCGAGACGGTCAAGGCGACCGGCGAGAAGGTACGACTGCAGCCGATGAGCCCGTTCGAGCGCAAGGTCGTGCACGACGCGGTGGCGGCCGTGGGAGGCGTCAAGAGCGAAAGCGAGGGCGAAGAACCCAAGCGGCGCGTGGTGGTGATGCCGGACGCGTAAGCGATCCGGTCGAGGAGGCGGTCCACTTCGGTGGGCCGCCTTTTTCTATGCGCTGCGGTCGGGAGAGCGATGTGGCGGTTGTGGGGTGGCGGTGAGGTGAGGCGGGTGGTGATGCCCGAGGCGTGAGGGTTGCGGCCGCGAAGTCGGCCCGCCCGGTGACGACTTCTTCTTTGGGCGCTGGCAACGACGGTGGCTCGCGGAGTCGCGCGCGGTGTTGCAGTGCCGGATGCGCAGGCGTCCGGTTGAGGAGGCGGTCCACTTCGGTGGGCCGCCTTTCTCTATGCCCTGCGGTCCGGAGGGCGATGCTGCGGCGGCTGTCGCGGTGGGTGGTGAGGTAGGGCCGCTTGGTGGTGATGCCCGAGGCGTGAGGGTTGCGGCCGCGAAGTCGGCCCGCCCGGTGACGGCTTCTTCTTCGGGCGGCGGCGACGGCCGTAGCTCGCGGCGTGGCGCGGTGTTGTAGTGCGCAGCCGTTTAGTTGAGGAGGTGGCCCACTTTGGGTGGGCCGCCTTTTTCTTTGCCCCGCGGTCGGGAGGCTCGCGGCAGCGGCGGCGGTCGCGGTGGGTGGTGAGACGAGGCCGCGGCTGGTGATGCCGAGGTGCGACCGTTGCGGCCGAGAAGTCGGCCCGCTCGGCGACGGCTTCTTCTTCGGCGCTCGCGACGACCGTGGGGCGGGGAGCGGCGCGCAGTGTTGTAGCTCCGGATGGATTGGCGTTTGGTTGAGGTGACCCACTTCGGTGGAGCCGCTCGGGTGGCGATGCCCGAGGCGTGAGGGTTGCGTCCGGTGAAGCTGGCTCACCTCGTTGGACCCCCTCGCCGGACGGCGCGGCGGTGGCGAGTCGCGCGCGGTCTCGGCCTCCGGCCTGCCGGCGGGTGGCGCAGGATGTTTCACGTGGAACCGTCGCTGCGGGTGGGGGCAGTTTCACGTGAAACCGTCCACAGTTGTGGTCTGCCTCCCCGTGTTGATGTTCTCGTCGTGGAGAATTGGGGGCGTTGTCGTTTCACGTGGAACCCGAGGAGTGGCGAGTGGTGCCGGTGCCCGAGGTGGCGGGGCGAGTGTTCGGGGACGGGCTGGGGCAGGCCGTCCAGTTCGCGGAGATGCTCGAGCGGTACGGGGTCCAACGCGGGCTCATCGGGCCGCGGGAGGTTGAGCGGCTCTGGGATCGGCACCTGCTGAACTCGGCCGTCATCGGGGAACAGATCGGCGACGGCGTGCGAGTCATCGACGTTGGCTCCGGGGCTGGCTTTCCTGGGGTGCCGCTCGCGATCGCCCGGCCGGATCTCGACCTCGTTCTCGTTGAGCCGATGGCGAGGCGGGCCGACTGGTTGAACGAAGTCGCCGAGAGCATCAAGCTGGACGTCACCGTCGTGCGTGGGCGGGCCGAAGAGAAGGCGCTGCGGGAGCGTGTCGGCGCGGCTGATGTGGTCACCTCGCGTGCCGTGGCTCCCCTCGCGCGTTTGGCGGGCTGGTGCCTCCCCCTCGTCCGGGAGGGTGGCATGATGCTCGCAGTCAAGGGAGCTAGCGCCCGGGACGAAGTTGCCCGTGATGCGAAGGCGGTTGCCCGCGTCGGTGGGGGTGCTCCAACGGTCTCTGAGTGCGGGGTCGGCGTGCTCGAAACGCCGACGACCGTGGTGCGGGTGGAGCGCGTACGAAGTGCCCGTCGCCCGCGCCGTGCGGGATGACAGGATGGCTTGGAAAGGCCAGATCAGCATGATGCGACCCATGTTCCACGTGAAACCAACAGCGTCGATTGCGGAAAGGTGGCTCGGCCGGTGACCCCGCCTGCGTCAGACTGGACCCCCATTGCCGAAGAGGCCGAGCGCGCCGCCCGCGTGCTGCACCCCGACCCCAACTCCCTCCCCCGGCCCGATCAGCGCCGCGTCCTGACCGTCGCCAACCAGAAGGGCGGCGTCGGCAAGACGACCAGCGCCGTCAACCTCGCCGCGGCCCTCGCGGTGCACGGCCTCAAGACCCTCGTCATCGACCTCGACCCGCAGGGCAACGCCAGCACTGCGCTCAACGTGGACCACCGCTCCGGCACCCCCTCCATCTACGACGTCCTCCTCGGCGACCTCCCCCTCGGCGAAGCGATGGCCGTCAGCGAGCAGTCCCCCAACCTGTTCTGCGTCCCCGCCACGATCGACCTCGCCGGTGCCGAGATCGAACTCGTCGAGATGCCCTCCCGCGAATCGCGGCTCAAGGAGGCGCTCGCCGGGGACGTGGTCGATCAGCTCGGCATGGACTACGTCTTCATCGACTGCCCGCCCTCGCTCGGCCTCCTCACGGTCAACGCCATGGTCGCCGCCCGCGAGGTGCTCATCCCGATCCAGTGCGAGTACTACGCGCTCGAAGGCCTCGGCCAGCTGCTCAGCAACATCGAGCTGGTGCAGAAGCACCTCAACCCCGCCCTGGCCGTCTCCACGATCCTCCTCACCATGTACGACGGCCGCACCAAGCTGGCCGACCAGGTGACCGCCGAGGTGCGCGACCACTTCGGCGACGTCGTCCTCAAGACCGTCATCCCCCGCAACGTGAAGGTGTCCGAGGCGCCCAGCTACGGGCAGACCGTGCTGGCGTACGACCCGGGCTCGCGGGGAGCGATGAGTTACGTCGACGCCGCACGTGAGCTGGCCGAGCGCGGCAGCAGCAACGGATCGAGGAGGGGCACGTTATGACCGAACGCAGGGGTGGCCTGGGGCGCGGCCTGGCCGCGCTGATCCCGACCGGACCGCCCGCCGGCGAGAACACCCCCAGCCCGGCCCGTCCCGAGACGCCGTCCCGCAACGGCGACAAGGACTGGTTCGCCGCCAACAGCGAGGTCGTCCCCAGCGGCGAGGTGGCCGGTGCCGTCTACCGCGAGATCCCGACCAGCGCGGTCAAGCCCAACCCGAAGCAGCCGCGGCAGGTCTTCGACGAGGACGCGCTCGCCGAGCTGGAGCACTCGATCCGCGAGTTCGGCCTCATGCAGCCGATCGTGGTCCGCGAACTCGGCGGCGGCGAGTACGAGCTCGTCATGGGCGAGCGTCGGCTGCGTGCGTCCCAGCGGGCCGAGCTGGAGAACATCCCAGCCATCGTCCGGCAGACCGCCGACGAGGCGATGCTGCGGGACGCCCTCCTGGAGAACATCCACCGCGTCCAGCTGAACCCGCTCGAAGAGGCGGCCGCCTACCAGCAGCTGCTCGACGAGTTCGAGGTGACGCACGAGGAGCTGGCCTCGCGCATCGGCCGCAGCCGCCCGGTCATCACCAACACCATCCGGCTCCTCAAGCTCCCCCTCCCCGTGCAGCGCCGCGTCGCGGCCGGGGTCCTCTCCGCCGGGCACGCCCGCGCCCTGCTCTCCCTCGAAGACCCCGAGGCGCAGGAGGAGCTGGCGACCCGCATCGTCGCCGAGGGGCTCTCGGTCCGCGCGACCGAAGAGGCGGTGACCCTCAAGAAGAGCGAGGCGCCGGCCAAGCCCAAGGCCGCTCCCCGCAAGCCGATGCAGGCGCCCGGTCTCCAGGATCTGGCGAACCGGCTGTCCGACACCTTCGACACCCGCGTCAAGGTCGACCTCGGCCGCCGCAAGGGACGCATCGTCGTCGAGTTCGGCTCGATCGACGATCTGGAGCGGATCGTATCGATCATGGACCCGAATCGGGCAAATCAGGCCCCGAAAACCGATGAGGAATGACCCCAGGTCGTTTCGTCACGGTGATGATTTGATCTGACAACACCGAGGGCCACCTCCCGCTCGGGAAGGTGGCCCTCAGTGGTTTCCGGAAGCGCCTCAGGCGGATCGGCGGATCGCCCGCGCGACGAGATCGGCGAACACCGCCCCGAGCGACGTGCCCGCGGTCTCGATCGCCATCGGCACGGTCGACGTCTCGGTGAGCCCCGGCGAGGAGTTCACTTCGAGGAACTGGACCGTGCCGTCGGCGGCCACGATCGCGTCGGTCCGCGAGATGTCCCGCAGCCCGAGCAGCTTGTGCGCGGCCACGGCCAGCTCGCCGACCGCCTTCGCGGACTCCTCCGGCAGCCGCGCCGGGGCGAAGAAGTCGGTCAGTCCGGCCGTGTAGCGCGAGGTGTAGTCGTAGACACCGCTCTCCGGCACGATCTCCACCGCGGGCAGCGCCTCCGGCTCGCCGTCCCGCTGGACGACCCCCACCGCGACCTCGACGCCCTCGATCAGCCGCTCGGCCAGCACGGTGTCGCCGTAGGCGAAGCACCCGACCATCGCGGCCGGCAGCTCGGCGGCGTCCCGCACGACCTGGGCGCCGAGCGCGGAGCCACCCTGGTCGGGCTTGAGGATCAGCGGCAGGCCCAGGTGGTCGACGATCGCGTCCAGCACGCCCTGCGCGCCCAGCTCGCGGAACGTGCTGTGCGGCAGCACGACCCAGTCCGGCGTCGCGTACCCGGCGGCGGACAGCACGGCCTTCGCGGTCGGCTTGTCCCACGCCCGGCGGCACCCGTGCGAGCTGGTGCCCACGTACGGCACCCGCAGCATCTCCAGGACGGTCTGCACCGACCCGTTCTCCCCCTGACCACCGTGCAGCGCCACGACGGCCGCGTCGGGCCGCTCGGACCGCAGCCGGTCGAGCAGGCCCGCGTCGGTGTCCCACTCCACGACGGTCAGTCCCTGCTCCCGCAGCGCGGCGGACAGCCTGCGGCCGGACCGCAGCGAGACATCGCGCTCATGCGAAAGCCCGCCCGCGAGAACGGCGACGGTCGGCATAACCACGCCGGCACTCTCCTCAATCAACAGTCTAAATAGGACTCAGCAGCGCGGCGATCAGGCCGTGTCCGGCGCCGGCGTCTCCGGGCCGGGGATCGCGCGCATGCTGACGTTACCGAACGTGCGCACCAGGTCCATTTCGGACTCGAGCACCGCGGCCAGGCGCCGCACGCCCTCCTTGATCCGCTCGGGCGTCGGGTAGCAGTACGACAACCGCATCTGCCTGCTGCCGAAACCGTCGGCGTAGAAACCGGTCCCGGACGCGTACGCGACCCGGGCCGTGACGGCGCGCGGCAGCATCGCCTTGGTGTCGACACCCTCCGGCACCGTCACCCACACGTAGAACCCGCCGTCCGGGTTCGTCCAGCTGCAGCCGGCCGGCAGGTGCTGCTCCAGGGCGGACAGCATCGCGTCCCGCCGCTCCCGGTAGTTCTCGCGGAAGGTCTTGATCTGGCCCTGCCAGTCGTGCGTGGCGAGGTATCGCGACACGATCAGCTGGTTGAACGTCGGCGGGCACAGCGTGGCCGACTCGGCCGCCAGCACCAGCTTCTCCCGCACCGCGTGCGGCGCCAGGACCCAGCCCACCCGCAGGCCGGAGGCGAACGTCTTGGAGAACGAGCCCAGGTACACGACGTTGTCCGGGTCCAGCGACCGCAGCGCCGGGTAGGTCTGGCCGTCGAAGCCGAGCAGCCCGTACGGGTTGTCCTCGACCACCAGCACGCCGTGGGCCCGGCAGATCGCGAGGATCTCGGCCCGCCGCTCGACCGCCAGCGTGACGCCGGCCGGGTTGTGGAAGTTCGGGATCGTGTACAGGAACTTGACCCGCTGGCCGGCCTTCTCGGCCTGCGCGAGGGCCTCCCGCAGCGCCTCCGGCACCAGCCCCTGGTCGTCCATCACGACGTGCACGACCTTGGCCTGGTAGGCGGCGAACGAGCCGAGCGCGCCCACGTAGGAGGGGCCCTCGGCCAGCACGATGTCGCCCGGGTCGCAGAACAGCCGGGTGACCATGTCCAGGCCCATCTGGGAGCCGACCGTCACCACGATGTCGTCGGAGTGCGCGTTGATGCCCTCCAGCGCCATGACCTCGCAGATCTGCTCGCGCAGCACGGGCACGCCCTGCGCGGAGCCGTACTGCAGGGCGGCCAGGCCGTCCTCCGCGATGATCTCCCCGACCTGCGAGGACAGGCTGTCCAGCGGGAGCGCGGCGAGGTTCGGCATGCCGCCGGCGAGCGAGACCACCTCGGGGCGGCTGGCCACCGCGAAGAGAGCTCGGATCTCCGACGCCGTCATGCCGGCCGTGCGGGCGGCGTAACGGGCGAGGTGGGGATCGAGGTCTCGGCGGCCAGTGTGCTCGGGTGGATTCGCAGTCATCGCACTTCGCTCTGTCGGATGGTCAGTTTCCCGAGTGTAACCACTCGTCCTTGTGATGTTCCCGGCCTTTCGGCGTGGGTCACAGGCGCCTATCCTCGGATGCGGCCGAGCAGGCTGTGGCGATCCGCCACGCCCTGCCTCACCTCAGGCCGGCCGCCGCGAATCCGGGGAGGGGATCAGGTGTCGCGTCGAGTCGTGGGCGTCACCCTCGACAACCTGGAACACCTGCCCAAGAACTGCCGCCGGTGCGTGTACTGGGAGCTCGCGCCGCACCTGCGCGCGCAGGCGGAGGAGTTCGGCCAGACCGAGGTCGAAAAGGAGGCCTGGGTCTCCTCGGTGCTGCTGGAGTGGGGCTCCTGCGGCCGGATCATCTACAGCGACTCGCTGCCCGTCGGGTTCGTGCTGTACGCGCCGCCGAACCTGGTGCCGCGCTCGGTCGCGTTCCCCACGTCGCCGCCCAGCGCGGACGCGGTGCTGCTGACGAGCTTCCAGGTGCTGCCGGAGTTCCGCGGCGGCGGGCTGGGTCGCACGCTCGTCCAGGCGGTCGCCAAGGACATGACGCGCCGCGGGGTGCGGGCGATCGAGGCCTTCGGCGACGCGAGCCCGGACGACGCCGACAACGAGCTGCTCGGGCACACCTGTGTGGTGCCCGCCGACTTCCTCACCGCGGTCGGGTTCAAGACCGTGCGGCCGCACCCGAAGTGGCCCCGGCTGCGCCTGGAGATCCGCTCGGCGCTGTCCTGGAAGGAAGACGTCGAAGCGGCCCTCGAACGGCTCCTGGGCCAGGTGACCATCACGACCGCGGAGCCGAGTACCGCGCGCGCTTGAGCCGAGTTATCCACAGAAACCGTCCACAAGGCAGGGGTTGTCCACAGCTTCCTGTGGACAACCCCTGTGTGTCGGTGACTATTCGGCCTTGGCGAGCTCGTGCGCGAGCACGTCGGCGAAGGTGAAGGTGCCCGTCGGCTGGTCGCCCTCGCCGAGCAGGTACAGCCGCTTCACGGCGATCAGGATGCCCTCGGCGACGATGTCGCGGAACGCCGGGTCGGACAGCTTCGCGCGGTCGCCCGGGTTGCTCAGGTAGCCGATCTCCATCCGCACCGCCGGGCACCGGGTGAGCCGCAGGATGTCCCAGGTCTTGGCGTGCGTCCGGCAGTCCAGCAGGCCCGTGCGAGCGGCCACCTCGCGCTGCAGGTAGCCGGCCAGCAGCTCACCCACGGTGGACGTGGTGCCCAGCCCGTTGCCCCAGTGGAACGACGCGATGCCCTGCGCGTGCGGCGAGGAGTTGCTGTCGCAGTGCAGCGACAGGAACAGGTCGGCGCCCGCGTTGTTGGCGAACGCGGCGCGCTCGGCCTCGGCCGGACCGTGGTCCGGGCCGCGCGAGATCAGCGCCTCCATGCCGGTGGCCTTCATCCGGCCCTCCAGCCGGCGCGCCAGGTCCCACACGATGTCGGCCTCACGCAGGCCGCCGATCTCCACCCCGGCGTCGGCGCCGCCGTGACCGGGGTCGATGACGATGCGCTTGCCCCGCAGACGCGGACCGGACTGGCGGACCTGCTCCTGCTCACGCAGCAGCACCGGGCGGCCACCGCGGGCACGCGGCGAGAGCTGACGCAGCGCGCGGACCGTCGCCGGGCCGCAGATGCCGTCGATGACCAGGCCGTAGTCGCGCTGGAAGCTGCGCAGCGCCTGCTCGGTCTTCGGGCCGAACACGCCGTCGGGGCGGCCCGCGTCGTAGCCCAGCTCGGTCAGCCGGTCCTGCAGCGCGAACACGTCGTCGCCGTGCACCGGCGAGGAGATCAGGTAGGCCAGCGGGCGGCTGCCCAGGTGGAAGGTCGCGCCGCGCAGCACGTGGTAGGTGGCCGGGCCCACGACACCGTCGATGAGCAGGCCACGGCGCTGCTGGAAGCCGCGGACGGCCCGTTCGACCTCGTGGTCGAACAGGTTGCCGGCGTCCGGCCGGAGCAGTCCGATCGAGGCCAGCATCGACCTGATCTCAGCGACGTCGTCCCCGACGTCGCCGCGGCGGAGCACCCGCATGCACTCCTCGCTCTTTCCTTGGGCATCGATCGAAAACCGATGCGGCACAAACAGATATCGGGCTAGCCTCGGGTACCCATTCTGCCCTGAGAACTCTCCGTGACCGCGCAGGGCCGGTCGGTGCGTCATCCGGGCGGGTGGCATGGAAAAACCCGGGGGCCCGTCTCCAGAAGACGTTCACCCCCGGGTCGAGGTTGCCTGCGTCAGGCGAGCACGTCGGACAGGTCCGACAGGAGCGCGGCCTTCGGCTTGGCGCCGACGATCTGCTTCACCGGCTTGCCGCCCTGGAACAGGATCAGCGTCGGGATCGACATGACCTGGTAGTCGCGGGCGGTGCCCGGGTTCTCGTCGATGTCCAGCTTCGCGACGGTCAGCTTGTCCTTGTGCTCGGCGGCGATCTCCTCGAGCACCGGGGCGACCATCTTGCACGGCCCGCACCAGGTCGCCCAGAAGTCGACGAGAACCGGCTTGTCGCTGGTCAGCACGTCGTCGGCGAAGGACTGGTCGGTCACCTTGACGGTGTCGGACATTTCATCTCCCTAGTTCGGTACGGGCTTGCGGTCGGTCAGTTCGCGGAGCCGTAGCCGCCGCCCACCAGTTCGGGCGCGACCTCGGCGTCGGGGTTGCCGGCGTGCTCGGCCAGCCAGCGCTCGGCGTCGATGGCCGCGGAGCAGCCCGAGCCGGCGGCGGTGATGGCCTGCCGGTAGGTGTGGTCGACCAGGTCACCGGCGGCGAACACGCCCGGCAGGTTGGTGTAGGAGGTGCGGCCCTTGGTCAGGACGTAACCCTCCGCGTCCAGCTCGACCTGGCCCTTGACCAGGTCGCTGCGCGGGTCGTGGCCGATCGCGACGAAGAAGCCGGTGACGTCGAGCACCGACTCCTCGCCGGTGACCGTGTCCGCCAGCTTCAGGCCGGCGACGGTGGTGTCACCCAGCACCTCGACGACCTGCTTGTTCAGCGCCCACTTGATCTTCTCGTTGGCGCGGGCGCGCTCGAGCATGATCTTGGAGGCGCGGAACTCCTCGCGCCGGTGCACGATCGTCACCGATCGGGCGAACTTGGTCAGGAAGGTGGCCTCCTCCATCGCGGAGTCGCCACCGCCGAGGACGGCGATGTCCTGGTCGCGGAAGAAGAAGCCGTCACAGGTGGCGCAGGCGGAGACACCGCGGCCGAGCAGCTCCTGCTCACCGGGCACGTGCAGGTAGCGCGCCGCCGAGCCCATGGCGAGGATGACGGCCTTGGCCGCGTAGCGCGTGCCGTGGGCGGTGACGTACTTGACGTCGCCCTCCAGCTCGAGCTTCTCCACGTCCTCGGCGCGCAGCTCCGCGCCGAAGCGCTCGGCCTGCTTGCGCATCTCCTCCATCAGGTCGGGGCCCTGGATGCCGTCCCGGAAACCGGGGTAGTTCTCGACCTCGGTGGTGGTCATCAGTGCGCCGCCGAACTGGGAACCCTCGAAGACCAGCGGTTCGAGCTGGGCACGTGCGGCGTACACCGCGGCCGTGTACCCGGCCGGACCCGACCCCACGATGATGAGGTTCCGAACGTTTTCCGCTGCCACCCGTAGACCTCCGCTCGTCGTGACCTGCGTACCAGGCTCAACACGATCGTAGGGTCCGGTGTTCCCGAGGTGACACGCGTCGCCCGTGACGTAAAACGCGCCTACCCGATCACCTTGTCCACCAGCACCCCGGCGTCGTTCGCGCCGCAGGCCGGGGCGAACGCGACCAGCCGGAACTTCGCCAGCTGACCGGTGGTCAGCAGGGTCAGCACGGCCGGCTGCCCGTCGATCGAGCCCTGGCGGACCCCGATCGGCTTGGCGGTGTCGGCGAAGCCCGCGGCGGTCAGGCACGCCTGCAGCGCGTCGGCGTTGCCCAGCGGCCCGTAGTCGAAGGTGCCCTGCAGCTGGCCGACCGCGCTCGCGGTCTGGTCGCTGCGCAGGTTCAGCGGCGGTTGTGCGTCGCTCTGGCCCGGCGGCGGCGCGGCCACGTTGCCGCCCGGGGACGGCGAGGTGCCGCTCGGGATGGCGATCGCGACGGCGGCCACCGCGGCGGCGGCCACGGCCACCACCCCGCTGATCCAGCCGATGCGCTTGTTGCGGCGACGGCGGGCCGCGTCCAGGCTCACCACCGGCGCCACGCCGGACTGCTGCTGCGGGAACGCCCGCCGGGCCTCCTCGGCGATCGCCGCGTCCAGGCGGGCGGCGTACTCCGCGGGCATCGGCGGGACGTCCGCGCTCAAGCCGGCCAGGTCGGCGGTGGTCGCCTCCAGTGCCTCGATGATCGCGCGCGCCTCGGGATCGGCCTGCACCCGCGGCCACAACCGGGCGGCTTCGTCGTCGTCCAGGACGCCGGCGTGCAGGTCCGCGAGCAGGTCGACAGACCAGGGCGGGCCGGCGGCCTCGATCCCCCGACTCTCGTCCGTCATCGTCCCTCCCTCTCGCGCTGTGCCCCAGACCGGCCGCCGCGCTCCCGTTTGCTTTCGGAAGTTGGGACGTTCGCTATTGCATCCGGGTTCCGGAGATGGCCGAGAACTTTGGCGAGTTTGGCGCGGCCCCGGGCGCACCGGCTCTTCACCGTGCCCTCCGCGATCCCGAGCATCCGCGCGGTCTCGCTGACCGAGTACCCCTCGACGTCGACCAGCACGATCGGCATCCGCTGGTCCTCCGGCAGCTGCGCCAGCGCCTCCTTGATGACCAGCCGGGTCTCCCGGTCGGCCATCGAGTCGCGCGGGGTCGCCGGTTCGTTCACGCCGGTCTCGGGCAGTGGCACCGTCGGGCGGGCCTGCCTGCGCCGGACCCGGTCCAGGCACGCGTTCACCACGATCCGGTGCAACCAGGTGGTGACCTGGGATTCGGCGCGGAAGTTCGCGGCGGCGCGGAAGGCGGAGATGAAGGCGTCCTGGAGGGCGTCGGCGGCTTCCTCGGGGTCGCGCAGGGTGCGCAGAGCCACCGCCCACATGCGGTCCCGATGCCGCCGGACCAGTTCGCTGAACGCGTGCGGGTCGCCCGACGCGTGCGCCGCGATGAGGTCGGCGTCCGTTGGTGCAGCTGCGGTCACCCGCAGCACACTACTGGGCGGGCAGGAAGGTCAATTCGCCTATCTGGGACTGGTAGCCCTTGTCCGTGTCACTCAGCTGAGTGATCCAGATGATCACGTACTGCGCCTGCTGGGGCTGCGGAAGAGTGATGTCGGTGGTCTGCCCGTTCAGCGTGGCCGTGCCGACCACCCGGGTGTCGGCCAGCTCCGGGTTGCGCGAGTCGGCCACCCGGACCTCGATCGAGGTGCCCGGGCTGTCCGCGGCCACCGTGATCTTCGCCAGGTTGATCGGCTTGTCGAAGCTCGCGAGCAGCCCGACGCCCTCCTTGATGGCCGGGAACTGCTGCCGGTACTGGTCGGTCCGCCAGATCGTGCCCGGGTCGCCGTCCACGGTGTTGCGGGCGCGGCTGGTGTTGTCGCCGTTGCCGTCCGGGTTGTAGACCGTCACGCTCTCCGGCCCGACCGCAGCGCCGATCTGCGCCTGCCCACCGGTCGACGGGGGCGGGTTCGGCGACGGGTTCACCGACGCCGAGGCGGACGCCGTCGGGGTCGGGTTCGCCACGTTGATCGGCGGCCCGCCCGAGCTGGGGTCGTCCTGGAAGAAGCTGATCGCCAGCATGCCGAGCCAGGCCAGGATGGCGACCGCCGCGACGACCAGCACGGTGACGCCGAGCGCGAGCTTGCGCCGCCGCGCGCGGTCCTTGACCGGCTTCTTCGTCGTCCAGATCGTGCCGTCGCCGTCGGCCTCCATCTGGGCCTTGATCAGCTGGGTCCGCTCCTCGGCCTCGGCGGCCATCTCCAGCGCGCGCACGATCGCCGCGCTGGTGCGGATGCCGCCCGGGCCGCCGTCCTCGACGGTGCGCACCGCCAGCGACGACAGCTCCTGCGGCACCGACGGCTGCAGCGAGCGCGGCGGTACCAGGCGCCCGTTCGGGGCGTGCGGCGCGGCCGGGATCGCGGCCGGCCCGCCCGGCAGCGGCCAGCGACCGGTGAGCAGCAGGTACAGGATGCCGCCGATGGCCTTCACGTCGTCGCGCAGCGTCGCGTCCGGCAGCGGGCCGGGGAAGGCCAGGCGCAGCGAGCCCTCGGTGGTCAGGCGCAGGCGCTGCGGGTGGTCCAGGCCGAGCACGAGACCGGAGTGGTGGGCCCGCTCCACGGCCTCGGCGAGCCGCTGCACCATCCGCGCCGCGGCGAGCGGCTGGACCGGCCGGTCGGCGACCAGGTCGATCAGGTCGGTGCCCTTGGTCCACTCGGTGACCACCACGCCCAGCAGGCCCTCACCGGAGGTGATGCCGTTGCCGAGGGTGAGCACGTCGAGCACGCGGGCGACCGCTTCGTGGTTGAACTTGGCCGCGTGCGTGGCGCGCTCGAGCGTCTTGCGGGCCTGACGTGCGGCTTCGGCGTCCGCGGGGTCGCCGACGAGCAGCGTCAGCGCGACGTCCCGCCGCAGCTGGCCGTCCCGCGCACGCCACAGGTGGGCGCCCGCCCGCTCGTCGATGCCGAACTGGGCGAGCAACCGGTACCGGCCGTCTCCGACGACGCTGCCCGGCGCGAGGGAGCCTCCCCTCGCGCGGACGCCCGTCCGGATCGGACCGGACTGCTCGCTCCGCTTCTCGTTCACCCCACGCTCTCTCTCCCGCGTCTGAGATCGAGGGTACGTGAACACGTGGGGTGAGACAGGGTTATCCGTGAGTGGTTCGTTACCCGCGCTTGATCAAACGGGTGATTCTCTTCGTGGCCGGCGCCAGCTCGTCCACCTTGAGCAGCGCGAGTACGCCGAACGACACACCCAGGCCGACGATGCCCTGCAGGATCAGCTTGATCCACGCGGTCAGCCGCTCGCCGAGGTCCGGGACCACCCAGCCGACCGCGATCGCGGCCAGCACGCCCAGCCCGCTGGCCACGACGGTGAACAGGATGACCCCGAGCACGCGCCTGCTGCGCAGGTTGCCCAGGCTCACCCACAGCCAGACCTGGCCCATGATCGCGCCGACCACGAACGTCAGCGAGTTCACCATCATCGCGCCGAGCACGATGTTCTGGTCCGACAGCAGCACCGGGCACAGGTACAGCAGCGGGATCTTGACCAGGGTCATCACGACCATGATCAGCGTCGGCGTGCGGGCGTCCTTCATCGCGTAGAACACCCGCAGCTGCAGCATGACCAGCGCGTACGGCAGCAGGCCGAACGCCGAGATGGCCAGCGCCTCGCCCAGCCGCGACGCGTCCGCGGTCGAGTTCTCCCCGCCGCTGAACAACGCGACACCGACCGAGGTGCCGATCACCGACATCACCGCGGCGATCGGCACGAGCATCACCGTGGAGATGCGGGAGGCGTAGGACAGGTCGGCGACCACCTTGCGGGTGTCGCCGTCGGCGGCGTTGCGCGACAGCCGCGGCATGATCGCGGTCAGCAGCGAGACGCCGATGACGCCGTACGGCAGCTGGAACAGCAGCCAGGCGTTGGAGTAGATCGTCACACCGCCCGGGTCACCGCTGGTCAGCACGCGGGTGTTGACGGTGAAGCCGATCTGGCTGACCGCGACGTAACCGAGGATCCACAGCGCGAGCCCGCCGAACTCCTTCATGCGCTTGTCGATGCCCCAGCGCCACCTGAACCGGAACCCGGTGCGCAGCAGTGGCGGCACCAGCATGACGGCCTGCACGACGATGCCCATGGTTACGCCGATGCCCAGCAGCAGCAGCTTCGGCTGGCTCATCTCGACCGGGTTCCAGGTGATCTCACCCGGGGTGAGCATGAACACGGCCAGCGTGAAGATCACGACCAGGTTGTTCACCACCGGCGCCCAGGCCGGCGGCCCGAAGATCTGCTTGGCGTTGAGGATCGCCGACAGCAGCGCGAACAGGCCGTAGAACAGGATCTCCGGCAGCAGCAGCCGCGCGAACGCCGTGGTCAGCTCGGAGCTGGTCTTGCCCGGGTCGCCGTCCAGGTACAGCGAGGTCAGCCACGGCGCGGCGGCCACCGCGACGATCGTGCCGATCACCAGCAGCACGAACGCCACGGTCAGCATCCGCTGCGTGTAGGCCAGACCGCCGTCCTTGTCGTCCTGCGACCGCACCAGCAGCGGCACCACGACACTGCTCAGCACGCCGCCGAGCAGCAGCTCGAAGACGATGTTGGGCAGCGTGTTGGCGATGTTGAACGAGTCGTTCACCACGCTGGTGCCGACCGCCCAGACCAGCATGATCTTCCAGAAGAACCCGGTGATCCGGCTGATCAGCGACGCGATCGCGATCCGGCTGCTGGACCTCGCCGCCGACGGCGCGGCCGGCTTCTCCGGCGCCTCGACCGGCGGGATGAACCCGGTGGCGTCGAGCCCCGGCCCCTCGCCGAACGACGTCGACGGCGAGGTCGAGATCCGCGGCATCATCCGCGTCGCGAGCGCGTCGTACGGGCGCAGCACGTCCGGGTCTGCCACCGGCCAGCGGTTGCCGCCCTGCACGCCGCTGATCCGCGGGATCAGCATGGTCGCGTCCGGGTCGTTCGGCGGCAACGGCGGCGCACCGAACGGCATGCTGTCCTGGTGGCGCGGCCGCTCCTGACGCCACGGCCGCACCGGCTGGCGGCGGTCGGGCGGGGCCTGGCGGCCGGTCGGCGGCGGTTGCCTGCGATCCGGCGGCGGTGGCTGACGGCGTGGCGGCTGCGGCGGCTGCGGCGGTGGCAGCTGGCCCTGCTGGCGGTTCACCTGCGGGGGCCGTGGCTTGCCCTTCGCCGCAGGCGGGATCCGGCGGGTCTGCTCCTGCCGAGCGCGATCCGGCGGCGGGCGCCGTGGTCCGCGGTCGGCGGGACGCTCGGGTGGCCACCCCGGGTCTCTGTCCAACGCGCGCCCAATCCTCGCCGGTCCGGTTCTGGTGCCCCAGAGTAGTCGGTCAGGCCTTGCGGGCCCGGACGCGACGGTAGATCTGCCGCGCGGAGAGCAGCACCAGGGCCGCGGCGCCGGCGATGGTGAGGACCAGCGTGACCACGCCGTACTCGTTGGACCGCAGCTCGAAGCGCGCCGGGTTGCCCAGCGGCGTGCCGCCGGGGGTGGTCAGCGAGACGGTCAGGTTGAACACACCGGCGCGCAGGGCCTCCGCCGGGATCCGCTCGCTGCCGCCGAGGCCGGCCGGCACCAGGCGGTCCGGCACCTGCTCGACGCGCAGGCCGGGCGTGTTGCTCAGCTGGATCCGCACCGCGATCTGCACCGGCAGCCGGTTGTTGAACGACACCGGCAGCGGCGCCGACCCGGACGCCATCGAGATCGGCACCGGCGGGGTGTCCACCGTGACGCGGCCGAGCAGGCCGTCCAGCTCGGCGCGGGCGTCGGCGGCCGAGGCCTCCGCGGCGCCCTGCCACGCGCGCCAGGCCCCCGACGTGCTGCGGACCAGCGCGAACCGCAGCGGTTCGAGCAGCTCGGCCGGCTCCACCTGGGCGGCCGGGTCGATCTGCATCGCGCCCTGCAGGTCGGTCATCGTGGTCTCGATCGAGGACATCTCGTCGGTGACCGACGTCGGGGTCGCGGTGGCGAGGTCTTCGGAGTCGTAGCTCATCCGGGCACTGCCCGTGCTCGCGGTCGCCAGCAACGCGGGCAGCGGCTGCGGGGCCAGCATGTTCCGGTCCACGAAGTCGCCGACGTTGCGCAGGAAGCCGGTCAGCTCGTCCTGCGTCGCCGTCCACCGGCGGGGCGGCGCGACCAGCACCGGGCGGGACGTGCCACCGGCGAGGCCGCCGCGGAAGGCGAGCGCGGCCAGGCCGTTCTGGGTCGCGATGTCCGGGTCGTCCACCGGCGTGGCGGCGGTCACCTCGGTGCTGCCGGACGTGCCGGCCAGCCCGGACAGGACCAGCGAGTCGACCTGCTGGGCGCGCAGCGCGGTGCCGTCCAGCGTGACCGCGCCGGACGACTGGCTGCCGGTCGACGAGTCGACCGGGTCGGTGATCAGGGTGCGCACACCGGCGGCGCTCAGCGCGGTCAGCGTGCTCTGGTCCAGCGCGCCGTCGGCCCACAGCACGCCGTTCTGCGGCGTCACGCCGAGCAGCTCCTGCACCCGGGCGCCGGTGTCCAGCGCGAACGGCAGCAGGTCACCGCCGCGGACCTTGGTCAGCGCGGTCAGATCGGCGTCGGCGTAGGGCAGCTGGACCACGCACTGCCCGGTGACGAGCTCCCGCAGCGACCGCAGCCACGTCTTCGCGGCCTCCGCGCCCGTTCCGCCGACGGTCCCGGTCCCGGTGCGGACCTGGTAGCCGCGGGACATCGCGTCCACGGTGTCCAGCAGGTCGGGGTCGATGGCGTAGCAGAGCGCGCGGCTGAGCTGGGGGTCGTCGCGGACCGCGGCCGCCGACTCGACCAGCCCGTACAGCCGCCCGCCGGGACGCAGCTCGGTCGCCAGGACGTCGTCGGACAGCACCGCGGTGCCCCCCAGCGGCGCGGCCACGATCCGCGGCCGGGTGTCGGCGATCGGCCACAGCATCGTGAACGGGGCCGGCGAGCTGTTCTGGCCGGTCGCGCTCTTGCCCGGCGCGGACAGGACGGGCAGCAGCATGCTCATCGACGCCAGCCGGGCCGCGCCGCCGTAGGCCGGGGTGCCGTTGACGTTGACCAGCAGCGGGTACAGGCCCGCGCTGTTCACCCGCAGGTTGCCGCGCGTGCCGTCGAGCCGGACGGTGACGCTGAGCTGGGCGCTCTCCCCCGGATCCAGCGTCGCGGGCTCGACGTCCACCCAGTCGGTGCTCGACGCGGCGGCCGCGGCCGCGCCGCTCATCGCGGTGCGCACCTGGCGCTCGGTGGTGAGCCGCTCGCCCAGCTCGAGCCGGACCTGCAGGTCGCTGATCCGCCGGTCGCCCACGTTGGTGACGGTGCCGGTGACGTTGAGCGTCACCGAGTTCATGGTGATCACGCGCGGGTTGACCTGCGCCACGTCGAGCCGGAGCCGACTGGGTGCCTCGGTCTGGGCACTCCCCGTGACCGGGACGAACATCGCGAGGAGGAACGCAACCAACCCGGTGGCGGCGAACCGCTTCACTCCGACGCTCCTTCTGTCGCTCGCGTGTCGTCGTCGAACAGCTCCCGCGCCTTGCGCACCAGGGACCGCTCGTCGGTGTAGGCGAGCCGGGTCTCCAGATCGGCGATCGGCACCCAGGCCACCTCGGTGACCTCCGAGTCCTCGTCGGACAGCTCGCCGCCGGTGGCTTCCAGGAGGAAATGATGCACCGTCTTGTGCACCCGCCGTCGCTCGGCCACGAACCAGTAGTCGATGGTGCCCAGCGGCCGCAGCACGTCCGCGGAGATCCCGGTCTCCTCCTTCACCTCGCGCACCGCAGTCTGCTCGATCGTCTCGCCGTCCTCGATGTGGCCCTTCGGCAGCGACCACAGCAGCTTGCCGTGGCGGTCCAGCCTGCCGATGAGCACCGCGTTCTCCCGGGCGGGGTCGACCACCAGACCGCCGGCGGAGGTCTCCACGGAGGTCGTCATCCGCCGGCCGCGGCGGCGTCGCGACCGGCGTCGCGGCTTACCGCCGCCGGAGCGACCGGCCGATCCAGACATGCTGCGATGCTAGTGCGTGGCGGCCGATTCCGGCCGCTACTGCGTAGTTGACTGTTCACTCCTGGTCGATGGGTAGGCTGGTTCCTCGTGTCTGTCATGGTTGAGTCCACCCCCGAGGCGGTTCGATCCCGGTGAACGAACTGACCGCGAAGCGGAACGCGGTGACCGAGCTGATGCGGATCTCGCCGCTGGCCGACGAGCTGGCCGGGCTGTTCGCGAAGGCCGGGCACCGGCTGTACCTGGTGGGTGGCAGCGTGCGGGACGCGCTGCTCGGCCGCCTGTCCGCCGACCTGGACTTCACCACCGACGCACGCCCGGAGCAGATCCTGAAGATCGTCCGCGGCTGGGCCGACGGGGTGTGGGAGGCGGGGATCGCCTTCGGCACCGTCGGCGTCACCAAGCGCGGCTCGACGCTGGAGATCACCACGTTCCGCGCGGACGTCTACGACCGGGTCAGCCGCAATCCCGAGGTGACCTTCGGGGCTTCGATCGAGGGTGACCTCAAGCGCCGCGACTTCACGGTCAACGCGATGGCGATCGACTTGTCGACCAAGCAGTTCGTCGACCCCCACGACGGCATGGATGCGTTGCGCCGGAAGGTGCTCGACACCCCCGCGACCCCGGAGGAGTCCTTCGCCGACGACCCGCTGCGCATGCTGCGGGCCGCGCGGTTCGCCGCCCAGCTCGGGTTCGAACCGGCGCCGCGCGTGGTCACCGCGATGACCGAGATGGCCGGCGAGATCCAGCGCATCACCGCCGAGCGGGTGCAGGCCGAGCTGTCGAAGCTGCTGCTCGGCCGGTTCCCGCGGCGCGGGCTGGAGCTGATGGTGGACACCGGGCTCGCCGAGCACGTTCTGCCCGAGGTGCCCGGTATGCGGCTGGCCATCGACGAGCACCACCAGCACAAGGACGTCTACCAGCACTCGCTGACCGTGCTGGAGCAGGCGATCGCGCTGGAACGCCGGGACGACCCGGACGCCGAGCCGGACCTCGTGCTGCGGCTGGCCGCGCTGCTGCACGACATCGGCAAGCCGGCCACCCGCCGGTTCGAGCCGGGCGGCGGGGTGAGCTTCCACCACCACGAGGTGGTCGGCGCCAAGATGGCCCGCAAGCGTTTGCGCGCCCTCAAGTACCCGAAGCAGGTCATCGAGGACGTCGGCCAGCTGGTGTTCCTCCACCTGCGGTTCCACGGCTACGGCAAGGGCGAGTGGACCGACTCGGCCGTGCGCCGGTACGTGACCGACGCCGGTGAGCTGCTGCCGCGGCTGCACAAGCTGGTCCGCGCCGACTGCACGACCCGCAACAAGCGCAAGGCGGCCGCGTTGCAGCGCACCTACGACGAGCTCGAGGAGCGGATCGCGCGCATCCAGGCCGAGGAGGACCTCGCCAAGGTGCGGCCCGACCTGGACGGCAACGAGATCATGAAGATCCTCGGCCTGCCGCCCGGCCCGATGGTCGGCAAGGCGTGGAAGCACCTGAAGGAGCTGCGCCTGGACCGCGGACCGCTCGACCACGACGAGGCCGTCGCCGAGTTGCGCCGCTGGGCCGCGGAGAACGGGCTGTAACTTCAGGGGGCGTCGAGACGACCGGGAGGTCGTGATGTCCCCACCGCGAGCGGCGAGTTACCTGGGCACCCTGCTGCGGCGCGGCGCGCCCGCGATGGCCGGTGCGACCGGCGGGCTGGACGACGAGATCGCCGATCCGGCGCCGGTGTCCCCGCTGGCGCGGATGCGGCGCATGGCGGGGCCGGTCGACCTCGCGGCGCGGGACAACCTGCTGCTCCGCGCCACCCGGTACGTCGCGATGGTCCCGCTGGTGTACCGCGTGCTGGCGGTGGCCGGGTCGCTGGTGGCGTTCCTCGCGGCCGGGCACGGCGGGGTGGCGCCGGTGGTGGCGGTCGCGGTGTGCTCGATCGCCCTGAACCTGTACGGGCTGCGGTGGTTGTTCCGGTCGGCGCCGTTCCACGGTCGCGGTGCGGCGCGGCTGCTGGTGCTCGACGTGGTGTTCACCCTCGCGGCCAACGTGGTGGTCGCGGCGACGGTGCCGTCGCCGGCCTTCGCGACGGCGATGGCGGTGCCGGGCAAGCACCTCCTGGGTGGGGTGGCGCTGCTGACGCTGGCGTTGGGCCTCGGGTACGGGTTCGGGCTGATGCTGGTGAGCATCCCGCTCGCCGGGGTGGCGTGGTGGCTCAACAGCGGCGTGTTCAACGTGAAACAAGCCTTCGCCGGGGTCGGGACGATCGTCGGCGTTCTGGTGACGGCGACCGGCGCGCTGGTGCTGCTCGGCCTCGGCACGCGGCTGGCGCTGGCGTACGGCATCCGGCACGGCCGTGAGGCGGAGCGCGCGCGGCAGCACCGGATGCTGCACGACACGGTGCTGCAGACGCTGGAGACGATCGCCCTGCCCGGCTCCGGCAGCAGCGAACACCAGTTGAGCGAGGTGCGACGGCTGGCCCGCGCGCAGGCGATCGAGGTGCGGCAGACGATCGAAGGCGCGGAAGGCAGCGGCCCCCTCGGGGAGAAACTGGCGGCCCTGGCCGCGGAAATGGCCCGCGATGGCCTGCGCGCCCAGCTGGTCATGGCGGAGCTGGACGCGGACACCCTGACGGAGGTCCGGCAGGCCGCCATCCGCGACGCGGCCCGCGAGGCGCTGCGGAACACGTTGAAGCACTCGGGAACCGACCGGGTCGTCGTCCGGACCGAGGAGCGGGACGGCGGGGTGGCGGTGATCATCCGCGACCACGGCGCCGGCTTCGACGAGGCGGACCGCCCGCCGGGCTTCGGCATCAGCGAGTCGATCACGGCGCGCCTCGCGGAGGCAGGCGGCCAGGCGCGGGTGGAGTCGAGCCCGGGCAGCGGAACTCGCGTGACGCTCTGGATGCCGCGATGATTGACGGGGTATCGCGCGGTATGGCGCGCTCGCGCTGAAAGGGGCTGATTCCGGGTGGATAACTTGCCGCGCATGACCGAAGAACAGAAGGACACCCGGAGGCTCGCCATCGAAGCACTGGAGACCGCCCGCGAAGCCCGTGTGCTCGCCGTCGCAGCCTCGAAGGAAGTCGGCGACGTCTCAGCTCAGTTGAGAGGGCACATCACGGTGCTCCACGCGCTGCGCGAAACCCAGCTCGAGCAGGGCGCTCGGTTGGATCGACTCGAACGGAAGGTGGACGAGGGCTTCGCGCGGGTGGACGCGAGGTTCGAGCAGGTGGACCTGCGGTTCGAGCAGGTGGACGCGAGGTTCGAGCAGGTGGACCGGCGGTTCGAGCAGGTGGACCGGCGGTTCGAGCAGGTCGTCGACCAGATGAACGCGAGGTTCGACCAGCTGACTGCGTTGATCAAGAGCAGCAAGCGCTAAAGCCGCTCCAACCCGCCCGTCTCGACGTGGTGCCCGACGGGGTGCGGCAGGAAGTACGCCACCGCCCCGCCGGGCATCGTTCCCCACGGCTGGGTCACGCCGGTCAGCACGCGGACCGCGCGCGTCACCCGGTACCGCGCCCGCTGACCCTCCCGCTCCGGCAGCAGCGACGTCTCCGGGAACCGCGCCGTCTCGTCGTGCACCAGGTTTCCGGCCTCGCCGCCGAACCGGACCAACACCGTTCCGGCGGGCAGCGTGATCAGCCGCTTCGCGCGGTAGAAGGTCAGCGGCGGCTCACCGCGCAGCGGCGCGATCGGCCAGTCGCCCTCGTCGTCGACCACGCGCACCGGGTACAGCAGCAGCGATCCGAGCAGGAACCGCGCCGCCTCCTCGACCCGCGCGAACGCCGCCGGCTCCGCGCCGTCCGGGCCGGTGACCTCCCAGCTCGACTCCGTCCGCCGCAGGCTCCACGCCCCCTCGGCCCGCGCGCCGATCCGGTACGCCGACGGCGCGATCCCGTACTCCGCCAGCCGCCGCTCCAGCACGGCCAGCACCTCCGACGCCCGCAGCCCGTACGGCGGGTCGCCGCCGCGGTCGGTCAGCGTGACCGCGTCCACCTCACCGGCCTCGGGCTGCGGCGGCAGCGGCCTGCCCAGCAGCTCCGCCTCCGCCGCGGCGAGCACGTGCGCCGGCACGGTCGGCACCCGGTAGCCCTGCGCCCGCACGTGCGCGGCCAGCTCCGGCTGCGGCGGCAGACCGTATTTCCGCAGGTAGTGCGGCACCGCCGCGGCCCAGATCCACACCCCGTCGGTGTGGAAGGCGTCGGGCACGTCCGGCGGGATCGCCGGCGCGAACAGGTCGGGCAGCCGGTTCGGCCGGGCCACGGCCACGGGCGCCCGGTAGAGGTAGTCGAACAACGCGCGGGCCTCGTCCGGCGGCAGGGCCTGCCGGTTGACCACGGGCGGCTCGCCGGGCCCGTCGACGACGGCCGCGTGCCGGAACGCCACGTCCACCGGCAGCCCGGCCTTCGCGGCTGGCCAGTCCGGGACCTGCTTGCGGTCCCGTGGGAAGTGCTCCAGCTCCGCCTCGTACGCCCGGGCCGTCGGACGCCCCGCCGGTGACTGGCGCCAGTTCGGCTCGGCGGCGGAGTCGTAGTCGAACGTGAACTCGGCGGGCGCGACCAGCGTCAGCGTGCCCTTGAACCACGTCCCGACGCCCGGCTGGTACATCGCGGCCCGCAGGTCGCTGAACAGCTGCCCGAGCCGCGGCGACGCGGGCAGCGACACCGACTCGCCTTCGCCGGCCGCCCGGATCTCGATCTCCGCGTAGTCCCCGACCTGGCGGAACTGCGCGGCGATCCGCTCCCAGCCGTCCGGCACGACGTCCCGCAGCAGCCGCGCGATCTGGCGCACCAGCTCCTGCGGATCCCCGGCGCCGAGTTGTCGCGCACCGGCGGCGAAGTCGTGCCGCTCCTGCCAGATCGCGGTGATCTCGGCTTCCGTGGCCTCGACGCTGAACTCATGCAGGCCGAGCTGCTGCGCCCGCACCTCGTCGGTGCCGTTCCAGCGCAGCGTCAGCCCCTCGCCCGGGGCGACGCGGTAGATGTCGTCGTCGAACAGGCAGTGCGTCTGCAGGCTGAACGTCGCGGCGACCTCGGCCTCCGGCAGGACCTTCGCCGGGCGCCCGGAGTACTCCTCGTCGAAGTCCGGCGGAGCGTCCTCGCCGGGCGGGGTCACGAGCAGCACGGTGCCGTCCGCGCTGGAGCGTTGCGCCGGGAAGACGCGCCCCTGCCACACGGCGTACAGCCCGTCCGGCCGCTCCGCCAACTCCACTCGATACCGCACGACCGTCAGTCCTTCGGATACCGCTGCGGCCAGGTCTCCTGCAACGACCTGCTCCGCGCGACGCCGTACAGGTTGAAGTACAGGTAGACGTCGTTGGCGAGGTTGTCCAGCAGCCCCAGCGGCGTCAGCGCCCCGACCAGGTCCGCGGGCAGGCCGGGCACGCCGACGCGGGCGCCGATCAGCGCTCCGGTGAGCGCGGCGGTGAGCGGCGGGTCGGCCGACTGCAGGCCGGCGACCTGGATCGCGGCGAACGGGTCGTGGTGCCGCTTGGCGGCGGTGAACACGGCCCGGCCGGCCACCGCGAGCGGGCCGGCCGGGTCGCCGAGCGTCTCGATCTGCTCGGCGTCCGGGATGTCGCGGCCGTCGCGCAGCGCGAGGACGATCGCGGCGATCTCGTCGAACGGCGCCTGCCCCGACTTCCGCAACTCGCCCAGGACGGCGTGGAACGGCCACGGCGGCTCGCCGTTGACCAGCACCTTCCTCAGGATCCGCACGAGGAGTTCGATCGCGGTGGCGGTCTCGCCGTCGGCGCCGGTCAGTGCCCGCGCCACCGTCAGCTGGTACGGCAGGCCGGTGCTCTCCAGCTCCAGGCCGGCGGTCATGGTCGCGGCGAGCACGGCGGTGAGCGGGTTCGGCGGCGCCTCCGGACCGGCCCCGAGCGCGACCGCGAGCCAGCTGTCCGGCTTCGGCGCGGGCGGGAACCCGGGCGGCAGGTCGCCCGTGGCGTTCATGAACGGCAGGCCGCGCAGGACGGTTTCGGTGTGCCGCAGCATCTGCCGGGTCATCGGGCCGAGCACGTCACCGTTGCCCAGGGCGAGGCACTCCCCGACGGCGAACCCGACGTAGGCGCCGACGACGCGGTGCCACGCGAACAACCCCGACGGCGTGCCGGTGTCCTGGAACTTGCCCATCGTCCACGGCCGCGGCGCGGGCCGTCCGCTGTCGTCGTAGTGGTTGACCAGGCCGTTCCCGGCGAGGTCGGCGGGCCACTCGACGGGCTGGCCGTCGTGGCGCAGCCGCAGGTTGCGCACCCACCGGGCGTAGGCACGCGCGTAGCGCTCGCACTCGTCGGCGCTGAGTTCGTACCCGTTCTTCCGGGCCCAGCCGGCGACCGCCGTGAGCCGCTTCACGACCAGTTCGCCGCCCAGCTCGTACTCGGCGCCGAGGCGGGTGGCCAGCTCGGTGACGTGCGGCGAAACCTCGGGCGCGACCTCGTCGGCATATCGACCCGGCTCGGGCTCGATGCCGCTGATCTCCTCCGCGAAGTCGACGGCCATGGACAGGGCGTGCCCGGGATCCAGGTCCAGCCGGGTCTCTCCCGAGCCGGGCCGCAGCAGGTCACGCGGCCGGATCCGGCGCCACCGGTGGATGCCGGCCGGGATCGTGACCGTCGCGCTGTAGGCCGGGATGACGACCCGGTCGTCGCGGGTTCGGCTGCGGACGGGCTCGCCGTCACCGCCCAGCGGAACGAGGACCTCGCAGTCGAGCAGCTGCCGCCGCAGGGTCGCGTCGTCGATCCAGCCGACCCGGCGCATGCCCATCAGCTTCGCCGCGGGCGTGGTCGCCTTCGGACCGCCGAACCACTCCGGACCGGGCCGGTGCGCGGGGTTCTCCCGGACGTTGCCGGTCGGTTGCTCGCGCTCGTCGACCTCGATCCACCGCACGATCGCCGGCTCAGGTGTGGCGAGCCCGGGGAACTCGTTGCGCCGGAACTCGGGGTCCAGCACGGTCTTCCAGTCGGTGAAGTGCTGCACCGTCACGGCCGGATCGCCGGATAGCGCCGAAGCCATCGCTGTCCTTCCTCCCCCTCCGGGATCCCCTCGAACCGGCGGGTGACGTCGGTGACGACCCGCTCGATCAGCGGTTTGAGCTCCAGCTGGTCCACCCACTTCGGCGGCAGGCCGGGCACGCCGTTGCGGGCGCCGACCAGCGCACCGGCGATCGCCCCGGTCAGCGCGCTGCGCCCGGAGTGGTTCACCGCGCGCAGCAGCGCGACCTCGGGGTTGTTCTCGAACCCGGTCACCGCGGCGAGCGCGCGGCCCAGGACGGACGGGGTGTCGCGGCCGTCGCCGACCTCCTCCGGGTCGGGGAGGTAGTACATCCCCTGCTCCGGAATGGCGATCAGCGACCGCGCGGCCAGGTCACGCACCGCGTCCCAGCCGGGGCCCTCCCGGTCCCGCAGCACGGCACCGGCCGACACCCACAACGCCGGGCTGAACTCGCGCTCCAGCGAACGCTCGAACAGCAGGCCGAGGAAGACGGCGAAGGTCAGGTCGCCCTCGTCCGATTCCGGCAGCGCCGCGAAGGCCCGGACCGCCGCCTCGGACGCGCCGAAGGGCACCTCGCCCCGGCCGCCGATGGTCAGCACCCCGGGCAGGGCGCCGAGCAGGACCGCGGGGCCGGAGCGGAGGTCGGCCGGATCGGGGTCGCGGACGGCGTGCAGCTCGTCCAGGTTCGGCAGCCACCCGTCGATGCCCGGCACCGTCTCGCCCTGGGTGTGCAGCCACCGGGTGGTCGCCTCGCGGGCCGCGTCGGCGCCGCCGCGCAGGACGGCCTCGGTGAGGAACAGCAGCCGCTGGGTGAGCGGGCCGATCCGCCCCGGCGCGGAGAGATCGGTCAGCTGGTCCGGACCGTGCGCGCGCACGATCTCCTCGCGGCTGAGGCGGTCGACCGGCGCGCCGAGAGCCTCGCCGAGCGCGAAGCCGACGTACGCGCCGAGCAGCCGCTGCCAGCTGAAGTTGGTGTCCTGCCCGACGTCGGCGAACTTGCCGAACGAATCGACGCGCAACGTGGGCCTGCCGTCGTCGTCGTACCCGGGGGTGAGGCCGAACGCGGCGGGGTCGTATGGCGGCCGTGGCGGCAGCGCCATCGCCATGCGCCGCACCCAGGAGCGTCCCGTGACCACCCGGTAGCACTCGTCCCCGGTCAGCTCGAAGCCGTGGGCGCGGGCGCTGTCCCCGGCATCCACCGGCGGCTCGACGGGCTCGGGCAGGCCGATCCGCGCCGCGGTGTCGGTGGCCCACCGCGTCAGGTCCGCCGAGGCCTCCACGCACTCGCCGGTGACCTCGATCTTGTCGCTGTAGCGCGGGAACTCCGCGTGCGCCGCGCGGATCTCCTCGGTGGTGACCTCGACCGGCAGCTGCCACGGACCGTGGATGACCAGGTCGGCCTCCGGTACGTGGCTGAGGAGGGTGACCGGGTCCAGCCAGAACCACTCCCGGCTGCCCGGCGGGAAGAAGCGCGACGACGTCCACAGCTCGACCCGGCGGCGACCGTCCGTTGTGGACTGGTGGCGCACGCGGCCGTCGGCCAGCGGCACCAGCATGCTCTCCTCGAGCAGGCCGAGGACGAACTTCCGCTGGTCCAGCCAGCCGACGTGGCGGAACTCGACGAGGGAGTCGAGCGTGGTCCACGGCATCGGGTAGCCCCGGCGGCTCGGCCCCGTCCGGTACTCGGGGTTGGCGCGGGTCTCGCCGGTTTCCGTGCCGTCCGGCAGGTAGCGCCGCCAGCCCATGATCGCCGCCAGCGGCACGCCGAGGCGGCCGAGGCCGGAGCCGGCGTACTCGGGGTCGACCATCTCGGCCCAGTGGTCGCGGCCCGGGTACTGGGCGGGAATGCTGAGCCCGCCGAAGATCGGGGACGCGTGGCGCAGATCGCCCTCGGGGTCCCGCACGATCAGGGCCGGGGGCGGGACGATCCGCTCGCCGGGGTCGCCGCCGTCGAGGAACGCGGCCGAGTTGTAGGGGACGTACCAGCCTTCCGGGCGCCGGACGAGGTTCGCCTGGTCGACGCGCAGGTCCGCGCTCGGCCCGTGGACCTCGCGCAGCCACTCCTCGACCTTCGCGACCGCTTCTGCCGCTTCCACTACTCGATCCTTTCCAGGCTTCCGTCGGCCACGTGCTCGCTCAGCGGTTTCGGCAGGACGTACGCGACGCCCCCGCCGGGCAGGTTCGCCCAGGGGATCGCCACGCCGATCACGACCGCGAGCGTGCGCCGGAGCCGGTAGCGCCGCTCCTCGCGATCCCGCTCGATCGGCAGCGAGGTCGCGGCGAAGCGGGTTTCGTCGTGGTGGACCAGGTTGCCGCTCTCGTCGTAGAAGCGCAGCACGACCGTGCCGGCCGGCAGGCGGACCACGCGCTTGTTGCGCAGCAGGGTCAGCGGCGGGTCACCCTCGGCGGGCTGGATCGGCCAGTCCGCCAGTTCGGCGGAGGTCTCCAGCGGCGTCTCGGCACCGCCCGTCATCCGCGCCGGGTGCAGCAGCAGGGCGCCGAGCAGGTGCTGCGCCGCGTCCTCGGCGCGCTCGAAGTACTGCGGGCGCACCGGCGCCCCACCGGCGTAGCGCGCGACCTCCCAGCCGCGGTCGGTCGGGTTGAGGCACCACGCGCCGTCGGCCCGCGACGCCAGCCGGTAGGCCGCGGGCCACACGCCGTGCTCCGCGAGCCGCTGCGCCAGCACCACCAGCAGCGCGGGGTCCTCCAGCGCCGGATCGGTGCGGGTCTCCAGCTCGGCGGCGATGTCCCCGGTGGTCGGCAGCGCTTCGCCGGGATCGGCCTTGGGGCGGGACCGGCCGAGCAGGTGGTCGGCCGCGGTGCGCCGGGTCAGTTTGTCGACGTACGGCGGCTGGAAGTCCTGGTCGCGGATGTGCGTGAGGAAGTCCGGCTCGGGTGGCGTGCCGTACTTGCGCAGGTAGTGCGGCACCGACGCGTGCCAGATCCAGGTGCCGTCGGTGTGGTAGCTCTCCGGCACGTCGGATTCGGTGCCACCGCTGAAGATGTCCGGCCCGAGACCGCTGCCGACCAGCACCGCGGGCTGGCGTTCCAGGTACCGCAGGAGCGCGGGCACCTCGTCCGTGGGCACCGGCGGACGGCCCATGACGGGCGCGTCACCGTCGGCGTAGGAGTCGACCACGCGGGCGTGCCGGAACTTCGTGCCCAGCGGCAGTCCGGCGGCGCGGCGCCACCAGTCCGGCAGGTGCTCCGGGTCGCGGGGAAACGCTTTCAGTTCGGCCTCGAGCGCGGCGGCGAGGTCATCCGGCGGGGTCTGCCACCACGGTCGCGCGGTGGTGCTGACGTCCAGGTCGAACTCGCCGGACGGGTGCAGCGCGTAGCGGGCCTGCAGCCAGGCGCCCACGCCCGGCTCGTACATGGCGTCGCGCAACTCGCCGAACACCGCGGTCAGCTCGGCCGGTGCCGGGTAGGCGTGGCCGGAGCCGCGCGTGAACGCGATCGGCTCCAGCTCGGTGTGGTCGCCGACCTGGCGGAAGTGCAGCTCGATCCGTTCCCATCCGGACGGCGCGTCGGCACGGGCGAGCGTGCCGACGCGCACGAGCAACGGACGGTGCGGCTCCATGCTTGCCGTCGCCTCCCTGCGCATCTCCGTAGTGCCGCTCACTGTAACCAGCTCACGCGAGGATGGAGGTGCACGGGAAACCAGCCTGCTGCGCCTCCCACATGCCGAAGGTGCGCCGCTGCACCGAGGCGATGAAGGACTCCTCCTGCGCGGTCAGCGAGCGGCCCTCTTCCTTGGCCTGCTTGCGCATCCCGTCGACGGTGGCGTACAGCGCGAACACCGGGCCCTCGCCCCGCAGGTAGAAGGCGCGCTCCCGCTCGGTTTCGGCGATGAACTCGGATTCGGTCAGCGCGCGGAAGTTCGACGGCAGCTCGTCCTGGAGGACCTTCTCCAGGTGCGCGCTGTTCTCCTCGAACTGGCCGGTGCGCACGTTGAGCAGGAAACCGGTGAGGTTGCCGTCGCCGTCGCGGTCGACCTTGTAGGTCTTGTTGAAGCACTTGAAGTACTGCGGCGTCGGGATCTCGGCGACGTCCTCGACCAGGGGTTGCTGGGGCCCGTCGAGCTTGCGGTGACTGCCGCCCCGGCTCGTGCCGGCCGCGCCTGGTGCGGGCATGCCCGGCAGCGGCGGCATCATGCTCACCGCGCCGACCGTGCCGTCGGATGTGCGCACCTGCATGTCCAGCGGGCCACCCTGGGCGAGGCGGTCGTCGGCGGACAGGACCTCCAGACCCGGGGTGCCGGCGAGCTGCGCGGCGGCGCGGTAGGCGTCGTCGGCGCTGCCGACCTGCATGCCGGCCGACGCCAGCCCCGTCAGGCGGGAGGCGTCGCCGTCGAAGCCGGCGAGGTCGCGCTGGAGCTCGTCCCAGCTGGGCGAGGACGCGGGGACGGCGGTGCCCCCGACCGCGTTGGCGATCCCGCCCAGCGCCGAGTCCAGCTCCTGCCGGGCGGCCGCGGCCCGCGCGAGCTGATCGCGCAGGTAGGCGTCGGAGTAGGCGGGGTCGGCGGCGCGCGAGTGGTCGAAGCCGGGCTGCAGGTGGTCGCCGATGCCGGCGGTGCTGGCCGGGCTGCCCGGGGTGGCCGGTGGGTAGCCGGCCGGCTGGGGCTGCTCGGGTTGCTGCGGGTGGTCTCCCGGGGTGATGCCGAAGTTCGCCTGGACGTGGTCCGGGATGTTCGGCATCGGCAGCTGCTCTTCCCAGGCTTCCTCGACCACCGGGATCGCGTCCGGGTAGGTGATCAGGTTGACGAGGAGGCCCAGGTTGGTGAGCAGCAGGCGCCGGAGGCCCGGGTTGTTGTCGACGGCGTCCCGGAGTTCGGGGTGCTCATCCAGCAGCCGCCGGAACGCGTCGTCGATCCGCATGGTCTGCCCGTCGACGACGACGGTGTCATCGCCCGGCGCCAGATCGTCGGCGGTCCGGTCCGGCTCGTCGCTGCGCCGTTCCGGTTCGGGCGCGTCGTCCCGCGACGGTTCCGGCTCGGCGGGGGTGCCGTCGCGGGTGTGCTCGGGTTCGGCGGGGGTGCCGTCGCGCGACGGTTCGGGCTCGGCCGGTGTCTCGTCGCGGGCGGGTGCCGGTTCCGCCGGTGCGTCGTCGCGCCGGAGCTCCGGTGTTTCTCGCCGGTCGGGGTCCGGAATTCCGTCTTCCGGAAGCCCCGCGGCCTCGCCAGGTGCGTGCGGGCGTTGCGGGTTGACCGGCACGTCCGGCGCGGTCACCTGCGGCGACTGCCCATGGGCCACCCGCGGATCGACCGGCGGCTGCTGGTGCACCGGCGCCTGGGGCGGCTGCTGGACGGGCGGCTGGTGCTGCACGGGGGCCTGCTGAACCGGCGCCTGCTGCACCGGCGGCTGCTGCACCGGCGCCTGATGGGGCATCGGTGGCTGCTGCACCGGCGCCTGATGGGGCATCGGCGGCTGCTGCACCGGCGCCTGATGGGGCATCGGCGGCTGTTGCACGGGCGGCTGCTGGGGCATCGGCGGCTGTTGCACGGGCGGCTGCTGGTGCTGCACCGGCGGCTGCGGCTGCTGATGCACCGGCGCGACCGGCCCCACCGTGATCGGTGTGGTCGGCGTCGGCGCGCCGTGCTGCAGCGGCGTCGTCGGCGTGTGGTGGACCTGCGGGATCTGCTGCACCGGCGGGTTCGGCACGGTCGGGGCAGGCGTGTGCGGCGCCTGCGACGACCCGTACGGCAACGCCATCTGCGGGTTCGCCGCGACCCCGTTGCTGGTGGCGAGCGACCCGAACGGCAGGAGGCTGACGCTCGTCGGCTTGGTCGGCAGCTCCATCAGCCCGCCGTTCTGCGGGTCGATGAACGTGACGCCTTCGGGCGTGTTCACGGCCAGGGCGACGTGCGCCGCTTCCGAACCGTCCGGTTGCTTGAACGACACGTAGATCACGCTGTGGTCGCCGTGCCGCATGTTCGCCACGTGCGCGATGGCGTTGTCGTAGGTGCCGATCCCGTCCACCCACCTGGCGCCGAGCTGGTCCTCCAGCCACTTCATCCGGTCGAAGGCGCCGAGGTCCCTCGGCAGAACCGGATCGGCCTGCGAGTCGATCCCGATCAGCCGCTGCGCGTACGCCACGACACAGCGGCTGCAGTTGTGCCAGTAGCCCTTGTCGACGGCGTTCGGCACGTTGCGGTTCGGGTTGACGTTCGGCAACTCCGGGTGCCGCGCCGCGACGTAAGCGCCCTCGTGCGGGCCGGCCGTGCCGGCGTGGATGGCGGGCAGGCTGTGCAGCCCCGGCGTCGCGCCGGCCAAGTTCGACCAGGGCACCAGCTGGTTCTGCAGCAGCGGCACGTTCTGGTGCACCGGCGGGACGGGCTGGTGCTGGAACGGTCCCTGCTGCGGGTGCTGGAACGGCCCTTGCTGCTGGTAGGGCGCTTGTGGCCCCTGATGCTGCTGGGGCCAGCCCTGTTGCGGCGGCGCCGACTGGTAGGGGTTGTGCACGGGCGCCTGCTGGTGCGGTGCGCCCTGCCCGTACTGCTGCGGCGGCGCCGACTGGTACGGGTTGTGGACCGGCGCCTGCTGGTGCGGCGCGCCCTGCTGGTACTGCTGCGGGGGCGGTGCCTGGTTCGGGTGCGTGGGCTGCTGGTACGGGTTCTGCACGGGCGCCTGGTGCGGTGCGCCCTGCCCGTACTGCTGCGGCGGCGCCGACTGGTACGGGTTGTGCATCGGCGCCTGCTGGTACGGCGCGCCCTGCTGGTACTGCTGCTGGGGCCAGCCCTGCTGCGGCGGCTGGTTCGGGTGCGTCGGCGCGGGCTGCTGGTACGGGTTGTGCATCGGCGGCACCTGGTGATGCGGCGCGCCCTGCCCGTACTGCTGCTGCGGCCAGCCGTGCTGAACCGGCGGGCCGGCCTGGTGCACGGGTGCGCCCTGGTGGGGTGGCTGCTGCTGGTGCCCGTGCGTCGCGGGGGGTTCCTCGGAGCGGCGGAACGGGTTCCAGCCGCCGGGCCGCGGCCGTTCGCCGTCCAGCCGATTGCGCAGCGCGCTGCCGTCGCCGGCGTTCCAGACCGGCTCGGTGCGTGCGGGTCCCCCGCCGAGCAGCTCGCTGATCCGGTTGACCGGCGGTTCCGGCTGGGCGGCCGGCGTCGGCTCGCTCTTGCTGGACAGCGGCGTGCCGTCCCCGGTGTGGGTCTGCATCAGGTGCACACCGGACGGGTTCGGCGGCAGGTCGGCGAGCCGGTTCGTCATCGGGTCGACCAGCGCCACGCCGTGCTCGGTGTTGACCACGCTGAACGCGCGCTGACCATCCGGCGTGTCGACCGACAGCACGGCCCGCGAGCCGACCGGCTGCCCGGCCATCTCACGCACCACGCTGTTGTAGTCCGGCAGCTGGTGGAACTCGCCGCGGAGCTGCCGGGACAGGAAGTCCCTGCCGCGCGGGTCATCCGGCCTGCCCGGCTGTGCCTCGGCCTCGATGCCTTCCATCCGCAGCTCGAACGCGAGCACGGACTCGGCCGAGTTGTTCCGGTAGGCCTCCGGCATGCCGTCGGCGTAGTAGCCGCGGGTGTTGACGTCCGCGATCTCCGGCAGGTGCTCGCGGAGGAACCGCACCTCCTGGTGGGCGTTGCGGGTCGGGGCGCTGGGACCGGTGGTCTGGACGCGCGGATCCACGGGATCCGTGCTGCGCGCGTGGATCGCCGGCTCACCCACGACGTCGGACGACCGGCGGATGTCGCCCCAGCCGTTCGCCGGCTCGCCGATCTTCGGGGGTTCCGGCGTCTCCGTCTTGGGGCTGGTCTCCGGTTCGGACTTCGGCGGGGTGTCCGGCACCGCGGCCTCGCCGCCCACCATCCGCGCGAAGCCCCGCCTGGACGCGGCCTCGATCTCCGCTGCCTGGATTTCGGCCAGGTCGCGGTTGCGGTCCATGTGCTGCTTGGCGGCCTCGGGCGGGAGGTAGCGCGGGTCGTCCGGCGTGATCTCCTCGAGCCGGATCACCCACTTCTTGCCGCCGCCGGGGGTCTCGACCTCGATCTTTTCCTTGACGACGAGCTGGGTGCCGGGCTTGTACAGGACCTCGTGTTCCGCCTTGTTCGAGGCCATCGACTCGATGTAGCGACCGGTCTTGCCCTCGATGATCATCTCGACGTCGCCGGGCCACTTCGCGGGGCCCAGGTCGGCACGGCTCGAACTGAGGAACTGCGACTCGACCACGACGGCACCGAGTTCGTACCGGCTCGCGACGATGGCCGCCGCCTCGCCGCGCACGTTGACCCGGCGCACGGTTTCGCCCTGGTGGGTCGGCATTTCGTTCAGGCCGGAGACGAGCGCACGGACCATCGGCATGACCTCGTCGAGGTTCCGGCCGGTGCGCAGGGCCTCGTTGATCGTGGCGAAGACCGCGCTCGAGGTGTAGCTGTGCACGGCGTAGGCGCCGTTGTCGGTCATGTGCCGCAGAGCCGCGTCCAGGTCGCGCATCGCCAGCGCTTCGAGGAACTCGTGCTCGTGGGTGAGCCGGCCCGTGCGCTCGTCGACGATGCCGGTCTCGAGCTGGGCTTCGCCGAGGGCGTCGAAGTCGGCGCGGTCGTGGGTGCGGAAGTTCGGGTCCGCGATGTACGGCTCGTCGACCACCGGACGGTCGCGCTGGGGCGTCGCGTCGTCGGGAGCCCGGTCCGGTTGGGGTGCGCTGTCCTGGTAGGGCGGGCGCTGATCGGTGGGCGGCGCCTCGTCGCGAGGCGGGGCCGGGGCGTCCTCGGCCGGGTCGAAGGGGTTCCGCTCGGTGGCGGGTGTTTCGTCGCGGCGCGGGGTGGCCGTGTCTTCCGCGGGGTCGAACGGGTTGCGCTCGGAGGTGGGTGCCTCCTCGCGCGCCGGGGCGGCGGTGTCCTCCGCGGGGTCGAAGGGGTTGCGCTCGGTGGTGGGTGCTTCGTCGCGGCGTGGGGTGGCCGTGTCTTCGGCCGGGTCGAAGGGGTTGCGCTCGGTGGTGGGTGCTTCGTCGCGGCGTGGGGTGGCCGTGTCTTCCGCGGGGTCGAAGGGGTTGCGCTCGGTGGTGGGTGCTTCGTCGCGGCGTGGGGTGGCGGTGTCTTCCGCGGGGTCGAAGGGGTTGCGCTCGGTGGTGGGTGCTTCGTCGCGGCGTGGGGTGGCGGTGTCTTCCGCCGGGTCGAACGGGCTGCGTTCCGAGGTGGGTGTCTCCTCGCGCGCTGGGGTGGCGGTGTCCTGCGCCGGGTCGAACGGGGTCCGTTCCGAGGTGGGTGTCTCCTCGCGGGCAGGGGTGGCCGCCGTGTCTTGCGCGGGGTCGAACGGGCTGCGCTCGGTGGCGGGTGCCTCCTCGCGGCGCGGGTCCGTGTCGAGCGGGCCGCGGTCGGTCGCGGGCGTCTGCTGTGCTTCGGGGGTCCGCTCGGCGGGCAGCGCCGTGTCGCCCGGTGTGGGCTGGGGTGCCGGCGTCTCGGCGGGCGGACCCGCCTGGTGGACCGGCGCCGGCTGCTCCGGCGGGCGCGCCAGCATCCAGCGCGGATCGACGGGCGCGCCGGGACGGCCACCCTGCGGTGCCTGCTGCGGCGGCGGGCCGTACCCACCCTGCGGCGAGCGTGGCGTCGGAGGCCCGTACGCCGGCGGCTGCCCACCTCGCGGCGGTTGCTGCTGCGGCGGCGGACCATAGCCGCCCTGGGGCGGTCGCGGCGGACCACCGTTCGGCGGCGCACCCATCGGGCCCCGCGGGCCCTCGGGTGGCGTGTTGCCGTAACCGCCCACCGGCGGACGACCGCCCTGCGGCGGCTGCCCTTGGAACGGCCCACCCTGGACGGGACCGCCTTGCGGCGGACGGTTCGCCCCGCCCTGGACGGGGCCGCCCTGGGGTGGCTGCGCCGGGCCGCCCTGGAAGGGGGCGCCCTGCACGGGGCCGCCCTGGGGTGGCCGGTTCGGGCCGCCTTGCGTGGGGCCGCCTTGGAAGGGAGCGCTCTGCACCGGGCCGCCTTGTGCAGGGCCGCCTTGGAAGGGTGCGCCTTGGGGTGGCCGGGCCGGGCCGCCCTGCGTGGGGTTGCCTTGGACGGGGCCGCCCTGGGGTGGCTGCGCCGGGCCGCCCTGGAACGGGGTGCCCTGCCCGGGGCCGCCCTGGGGCGGACGGTTTGGCCCGCCTTGGGCAGGGCCGCCACCTTGGAACGGGGCGCCCTGCACGGGGCCGGCTTGCGGTGGCCGGTTGGGGCCGCCCTGGAAGGGGCCGCCTTGCGGTGGGCCGTACTGGGGGGCGCGGGGTGGCTGTCCGCCCGGCCCGTAGCCCTGTGGCGCGCCGCCGGGGTAACCCTGCATCGGCGCGGCGGGAGGCATCTGCGACTGCGGCGACTGCTGCTGGGGCCCTCGGTCGCCCTGCTGGGGGGCGCCGCCGGTCGGGCCGAAGCCGCCGGGGGTGTAGCCGGCGGCGGTCACGCCGTCCGGACGCGTCGGCGGCGGGTCGTTGGGCCCGTAACCGCTGCCCGGCTGCACCGGACCCGCGCCGGCCGGGACCGGCATCCGGTCCGCGCCGCTCACCGGAGCGCCGTCCGACGCCCCGGCCGAACCCCGCGCCGTCCCAGCTGAAGCCGCGGACGCGCCACCACTCGAGCCGAGCGGCGAACTCGCCGGGGATCCGGCCGAACCCGCGGAGCTTGCCGAGGAACCGACGGAGCCCGCCGAGGAGCCGGCCGCGCCTGCGGCCGAACCCGCCGAACCGGCGGAGGAGCTGGCCGCACCTGCGGCCGAACCCGCGGAGGATCCAGCCGAGCCGGCCGAGGAACCTGCGGAGCCGGCCGAGGAACCTGCGGAGCCGGCCGAACCGGCCGACGAGCTGGCTGAGCCTGCTGACGAGGCCGCGGATCCTGCCGAAGAACCGGCCGAACCTGCAGAGGAACCGGCGGATCCCGCAGAAGAACCGGCGGAACCTGCAGAGGAACCGGCGGAACCTGCAGAGGAACCGGCGGATCCTGCCGAAGAACCAGCCGAACCGGCCGAAGAACCGGCGGATCCTGCCGAAGAACCTGCGGAGCCTGCAGAGGAACCCGCCGAACCGGCCGAACCCGCCGAGCCGGCCGAAGAGACGCCGGCCGTTCCGGCTGGTGGGCCGCCGGCCTGGTTCGGCGTCGCGGTCGGTGGCGCAGTCGGAGCGGACTGGCCCTGCTGTCCGGAGCCGTCCGAAGTGGACCGTGGCGCGTCCGTTGTTCCGGGGGCCGGGCGGTCCGCCACGACGGCGGACTGGCCGCTCACCCGGTCGTTCGCGATCGCGTTCGAGACCGAACCGGACGCACCGTCCGAGTGGGATGACGACGCGCCCGCCATCGCCGGCTCACGGGCTGCTGACGAACCACCCGAAGACGAACCACCCGAAGACGAACCACTCGAAGACGAACCACCCGACGAAGAACCGGAATCCGAGCGCGACGAACCGCCCGAATCCGACGACGACCCACCCGACGACCCACCGGAATCCGACGAACCCGAATCCACCGGCGACCCGTCGACCTTGATGTTCCCCGCCCGCACGTCGGCGTTGAAGTTCTTGATCTCGTTGATCTGGTCCTTGGCGCCCCCGGTCGCGCGGTCCACGGCACCCGCCGACGCGCCCATCGCCAGGTCCTGCATCTTCAGGTTGCCGAGGTCACCGGTCAGCGCGGCCTGCCCGACCGTCGTGGCGACGCCTTCGACCGCGCCGCGCGCACCCTCGCGCACCGCCCGGTCCGCGATCTGCCCCGCGACGCTGTCCTGCAACCCCTTGGTCGCACCCTTCGGAATGGCGTGCCCGGCCGCCCCGGCGACACCGCCCGCCACACCGCTGGCCAGCGCACCGGCCGTCTTGTTGAAGTCCCAGTCCTCGAGCTTGCGGTCACCCTTGGCGACCTGCACGCCCTGGATACCCACGTCCAGCGCCAGGTTCATCGCGACGTTCATCGCGACCTGCTTGGCCAGGTGCTTCAGCAACTGCAGCGCGACCTTGCGGAAGCCCTCCTGCAGCATCTTCTGCACGAGCTGCCGGAAGACCATCTGCACGGTCATCCGCGTGGCCATCTGCGCCGGCACGATGCCCGCGGTCGACCCGCCGAACGTCACCACCGCGGCCGCGATCATGGCGGCGATCTGGATCGCCAGGATGATCAGCGACGCGATGATCATGTACTTCGTGTACTCGACGTCGAGCGCCGTCGAGTCCGCCGACTTCGCCAGCGCCTCGCACGCCTTGGTCAGGTTGACGAAGTACGCCTCGTCGCCGGTGACGAACTTGTCCCACATCTTCTGGAACTCGACCGCCGGCTGGCCGGTCCAGGTGCTCAGCACCTCCGAGGCGGCCCCGTTGGCCTTGTCGACGACGGGCCCGAGCGCGTCCCGCGCCGCCAGCCAGGCGTCGCGGACCTCGCGCAGCTTGTCCTCGTCGCCCTCCGGCCAGTGCTCGCCCACGACGATGGGCAGCAGCCACTTGACGTCCTCGGGGAACTCCATCCCCATGGCTAGACCTGACCCGCGGCGTTCCGCACGGCCTTCTCGGCGTCCTTGTGCGTGCCCTCGGTGGCGTCCGCGGCCTTCTTGACGGCCTTCGCGACGTCCTTCAGAGCCTTGTCGAGGTTGCCGAAGGCCGCGACGCAGTTCTTCGCCGCCGGCTCGTAGTCCTTGGCGAACGCCTGGCCGGACTCGTCATTGCCCCAGCAGGCGCCCTGCGCGTCGAGCGCGGCCTTGAGCGCGTCGCCGGCCGCCTTGAGCGCGTCGCCGGCTGGCGGGAACTTCCCCGCGCCGGTCCGGACCGTGTCCGGGTCCATGTCGTGGCCGGTACCAGGTCCGGTCATCGGTCACCCCGCGTCATCCAGGTGTCGGGCATCTCGTCGTCGTCGGTGGTTGGACGCGGGCGACGCGCCACCGGTTTCGGTGCGGGCGGCGGAGCCGGCACGTCCCGGCGCATGATCGACTGCGACTCCGGGTCCGGCGCGGGCGCGGGCTCCGGTTCGGGTTCGAGGAAGTCCGGGATGTCCGGCATCAGCCCGGCCAGCGACGGCGCGCCCTCGATGAACTCGGACAGGTCCGGCAGGTCCGCGGTCAGCGGCCGGAACAGCTCGGCCTGCTGCTGCTTGACCTCCAGCATCCCGCGGCGCACCAGATCGCTGATCGTGCGCGCGAGCGCCTCCGGCCGGGTGCGGTCGAACGTGGTCGGGGCGAGCTTGAGGTCGGCGAGCGTGCCCTGGGCGTCGATGGTGATCTTGACCAGACCGTCCGGCGAGGACAGTTCCGCGGTCAGCGCGGACGCGGCCTGTTGCGCCTCCCGCAACTGCGCGGTCTGCTGCTGGAACTTGTCCATCAACTGGTCGACGGTCTCACGCATCGCCGCGTTGCGGGCTTCCTTCTGCGCGCGGTCGTCCCCCGGGGTGCTCACCCGGGCCACTCTAGTGGGCCGCCTTCGTCCGGTCGGCGTAATCGGGCAAATTCCGTCACTCGGTACGCGTGCGCCGGGCGATCACCAGGTATCCGGCCGCGCCGAGCAGGTACAACGCGGTGGCGACGAGCAGCAGCGGCACCGACCGCCCGCTCAGCGGCACGATCGTGGCGGCGAGTGAGACGGCGATCACCTGGGTGATGTTGAACAGCGTGTCGTACAGCGAGAACACCCGTCCGCGGGCCTCGTCGCGCACGTCGTGCTGGATCGAGGAGTCCACGCACAGCTTCACCACCTGACCGGCCGCGGTGATCACGAACGACGCGACCAGCACGGTCGGCAGCTGCATCGGCAGGCCGAGCCCGGCCTGCGCGACCGCGGCGATCACCAGCGCTCCCGGGATCGCGCGGCGGCGGCCGAGGCCGCGCACCAGCCGCGGGGTGAGGAAACCGGCGAACAGGATCCCGGCGCCGGCCATCGCGGCCAGCTGCCCCAGCCCGGGCAGCCCGGCCCTGAGCAGCCCGTGGTCGGTGAAGCTGAACCGCAGCAGCAACACGGTGATCAGCAGTGAGATGCCGTAGGACGCCCGGTGCGCGAGCAGCGCGACGAACCCGGCGACGACGCTGGGCGCGCCCAGCGCGGCCTTGGCCCCGTCGACCAGGCCGCGGGCCACGGCGAGGAAAGCGTCAGTGGGCTCGTCGACCGTGTCCGGCCCCAGCGCGCCACGGGCGAACCGGCGGGCGATCGCGGCCGAGACCAGCGTGCCGAGCATCGCGACGGCCGTGGTCCAGCCGGACCCGCTGTTCCCGGCGCCGATCAGCGCCCGCACGCCGATCGCCACACCGCCGCCGAGGACCGCGACCAGCGAGCCGAGCGTGGTGGCCAGCGCGTTGGCCGTGACCAGCGTGCCCGGCGGTACGACGTGCGGCAGCGACGCGGACAGCCCGGACCCGACGAACCGGGAGATGCCTTCGACGATCAACGCGAGCACGAACAGTTCGAGCCCGGCGAACCCGAGCCCGACCGCGACCGCCGTCGCGACGATCGCCGTGCCGCGCAGCAGGTTGGCCACGATCAGCACGCGGCGCCGGTCCCACCGGTCCAGCAGCGCGCCGGCGAACGGCCCGATGAACGAGTACGGCAGCAGCAGGACGGCGAACCCGCCGGCGATGGTCAGCGGGTCGGCGCCGCGCTCGGGGTTGAACAGCACCGCCCCGGCCAGTCCGGCGCGGAACACGCCGTCGGAGAACTGGGCGGCGAAGCGGGTGAACAGCAGCGTCCGGAAGCCCGCCATCGCGAAGAACGCGCGCGGCGGGACCTTCCGGACGGGCTGTGCACTCGCTGTCACGGCTCACCAGCCTACGGTGCCGAAACGCGGGGAAGGAGGGGAGGATTTCGAGGCCGGCGCACTTGGTCGCCTCTCGGCGGCATTGCGCAGTGTGGCTCCTGCCGAACGGTATTCCACAAAGGCTTTTCTTCAGTGAGCCCGGGGGACACGGAGTGCGCCGGCCACCCAGTCCAACGGGTGGGGGCCGTCCCTTGTTCCCGGCGCCGTGGCCCGGTTTTGCGGGAGTGGGATCATGGGGGCGTGCCAGCGGACGCCGAGGTTGAACCGGGATCGCTCCTGGTCGCCGCTCCTACGATGTTCGATCCCAACTTCCGCCGCACGGTGGTGTTCATCATCGACCACCGGGAGGAGGGAACGCTCGGGGTCGTCCTGAACCGCCCGAGCGACGTGCCGGTCGACGACGTGCTGCCCAGCTGGGGGCGGCACGTGGTGGAACCGCAGTCGGTGTTCGTCGGCGGCCCGGTGGAGAAGAAGACCGCGTTGTGCCTGGCCGCGTTGCGGGCCGCGGAGACCGCGTCCGGCGTGCCCGGGCTGATCGGCGTGCGCGGGCCGGTGGCGCTGGTGGACCTGGACGCCGATCCGGACGCGCTGGTGCCGAAGGTGCGCGGCCTGCGCGTGTTCGCCGGTTACGCGGGCTGGGACTCCGGCCAGCTGGACGGCGAGATCGACCGCGGTGACTGGCTGATCGTCCCGGCGCTGCCCAGCGACGTGCTGGCCACGCCGGAGCGTGATCTGTGGGGTCAGGTGCTGCGCCGTCAGGGCGTGCCGACGGCGTTGCTGGCCACCCACCCCGGCGACCTGCAGCGGAACTAGGGCCAGCCCCTCGCCCGACCACCACCCCCCACGGAGGCTGTCATGCCTGCACGGCACACCCGCCGCACGCGCAGCCCGAGCAACCGGCCGGCACGGCGGGCGCGGGCGGCGGCACGGTCGCCGCGGCCCGGTGACCCAGCGCGCCACCACCGGCGACCAGCGCGAACATGCCGACCAGGCCGATCGCGGTGGCGATCAGCACGCCCGCGGTGCCCGGCATGAGCAGACCGGCGATCCCGGCGACGATCCCGACCACCCCGGCCACCATCGTGGGCAGCCCGGCGACCCGGTTCGCCAGCCGGAAGGCTTCGTCGGAACGCAGCGTCGCGGCGGTGCGCACGCCGGCGCCGCGGTCGCGCGGCAGCTTCTCCCGCCAGCCGAGCAGGCCACCCCAGCCGACGACGACACCGAGCACCAGAGGAATGAGCGCGACTACCAGCACGCTCACGAGGATAGGCGTGATCTGCGCGCTACCTGCTGGACACCCGCATCCGATGTGCTGCACGCCATGTCCTCCAGACTCCTCACCGGCGCCATCGCCGGCTGCCTCCTCCTGACCGCGGTCCCCGCCGAGGCCGCCCCGTCCCCGGTCCGTTTCCTCGGCGAGCAGCACGTGCCGAACGTGCTCGCGTTCGACGGGACGACCGTCGGCGGGCTGTCGAGCATCGACTACGACCCGCGCACCGGCCAGTACGTGTTCCTCAGCGACGACCGGTCGGCGCTGCAGCCGGCCCGCTTCTACACCGCGCGGTTCGACGTCACCAAATCCGGCGTCGGCCCGGTGACCTTCACCGCCACGCACCCGCTGCGCCGCGCCGACGGCACCACCTACCCGGCGCAGGGCGTGGACCCCGAGGAGCTGCGCGCGGACCCGTGGACCGGCGACTACTTCTGGAGCCAGGAGGGCGACCGCACCGCGACCGTGCTGGCCGACCCGTCGATCCGGGTGGCGCAGCGGGACGGCGACCACGTGCGCGACCTGCCGATCCCGGACAACGAGCGGATGCTGCCGGACTCGGGTCCGCGGCAGAACCTGGTGCTCGAGGGCCTGACCTTCGCCGCGGGCGGCACGCTGGTGGTCAGCGCGCTGGAGGGCCCGCTGCTGCAAGACGGCCCGGTGGCCACGGCCGAGCAGGGCGCGCTGTCCCGGATCACCGTGCAGACCCGCGGCGGCACGGTCCTCGCCCAGTACGCCTACCCGCAGGAGCCGGTGTTCGCGCCGGGCGCGGGCGGCAGCACCGGCGTCTCCTCGATCCTGGCCGCCGACCCGCTCGACCCGTCGCGCTACCTCGTGATGGAGCGCGCGTTCGTCTCCGGCGTCGGCAACAAGGTGCGGATCTACGAGATCGACACCCACGGCGCGACCAACGTCCTGCACACGGCTTCGCTGTCGGACGCGAAGGTCAAGCCGGTCCGCAAGAAGCTGCTGCTCGACCTGGCGGACCACCCGCTGTCCAAGGTCGACAACGTCGAGGGCATGACCTGGGGGCCGCGCCTGCCCAGTGGCGAGCGGACCCTGGTGCTGGTGAGCGACGACAACTTCTCGGCGAACCAGATCACGCAGGTCATCGCATTCGCGGTGCGCCGATAGCCGGGTGGGCCGGGCCGCTTACCATGGTTGGGTGAGTGAAGCAATCGAGGAAACGCCCGGCCACCGGTACAACGCCGACCTGGCCGGTCGGGTCGAGCTGCGCTGGCAGAACTACTGGGCCGATCACGGCACCTTCCACGCACCGAACCCGGCCGGCTCGCTGGCGACCGACTCCAGCGTTCCCTCGGACAAGCTCTTCGTGCAGGACATGTTCCCCTACCCGTCGGGGGCCGGCCTGCACGTGGGGCACCCGCTGGGCTTCATCGCGACCGACGTGTATGCCCGCTACCACCGCATGATCGGGCGCAACGTCCTGCACACCATGGGCTTCGACGCGTTCGGCCTGCCCGCCGAGCAGTACGCGGTGCAGACCGGGCAGCACCCGCGCAAGACCACCGAGCAGAACATGGAGACCTACCTGCGGCAGATCCGCAGGCTGGGCCTGGGCCACGACGAGCGCCGCCGGATCGCCACGATCGATCCGGAGTACTACAAGTGGACCCAGTGGATCTTCCTGAAGATCTACGACTCCTGGTACGACGAGAAGCAGGGCAAGGCCCGGCCGATCGTCGAGCTGGAGGCCGAGTACGCGGAAGGGCGCCGCGCTGTGCCTTCTCCGGACGGCCGGGCATGGAGCGAGCTGACCCGCGCCGAGCAGCTGGTGATCCTGGACGAGCACCGGCTGGCCTACATCTCCGAGGCGCCGGTGAACTGGTGCCCCGGGCTGGGCACGGTGCTGTCCAACGAGGAGGTCACGCCGGACGGCCGCAGCGAGCGCGGCAACTTCCCGGTGTTCCGCCGCAACCTGCGCCAGTGGATGATGCGCATCACCGCCTACGCCGACCGCCTGGTCGACGACCTGGACCGGCTGGAGTGGCCGGAGAAGGTCAAGTCGATGCAGCGCAACTGGATCGGCCGGTCGCACGGTGCGCGCGTGAACTTCGCCGCCGGTGAGCACGAGATCGAGGTCTTCACCACCCGGCCGGACACCCTGTTCGGCGCCACCTACATGGTGCTGGCGCCGGAGCACCCGCTGGTCGACGAGCTGACCACGGACGCGTGGCCGTCCGATGTGGACGAGCGCTGGACCGGTGGCGCCGCCACCCCGGCCGAGGCGGTCGCCGCCTATCGCCGCGCCGCGTCGCGGAAGTCCGAACTGGACCGCCAGGAGAGCAAGGACAAGACGGGCGTCTTCGTCGGCTCGTACGCGGTGAACCCCGCCAACGGCAAGGAGATCCCGGTCTTCATCGCGGACTACGTGCTGATGGGCTACGGCACCGGCGCGATCATGGCGGTGCCGGCGCAGGACCAGCGCGACTGGGACTTCGCGGAGAAGTTCGGGCTGGAGATCGTCCGCACGGTCCAGCCGAGCGAGGGCTTCGACGGCAAGGCGTTCACCGGTGACGGGGTCGCGATCAACTCGCGCCAGGAAAACGGACTCAGCCTGGACGGCCTGAACGTCGACGACGCCAAGAAGACGATGATCGCCTGGCTGGAGGAGAACGGCCACGGCGCCGGCACCGTGCAGTACAAGCTGCGCGACTGGCTGTTCTCGCGGCAGCGGTACTGGGGCGAGCCGTTCCCGATCGTGTACGACGAGGACGGCCGGGCGCAAGCGATCCCGGAGCACCTGCTGCCGGTCGAGCTGCCCGAGGTGGACGACTACTCGCCGCGCACCTTCGACCCGGAGGACGCCGACAGCGAGCCGTCGCCGCCGCTGTCCCGCGCGAGCGACTGGGTCGAGGTCGAGCTGGACCTGGGTGACGGCAAGAAGACCTACCGCCGCGACACGAACACCATGCCCAACTGGGCCGGCTCGTGCTGGTACCAGCTGCGCTACGTCGACCCGGACAACGCCGAGCGGTTCGTCGACCCGGGCAACGAGCAGTACTGGATGGGCCCGCGCCCGGCCGAGCACGGCGTGAACGACCCGGGCGGCGTCGACCTGTACGTCGGTGGCGTCGAGCACGCGGTGCTGCACCTGCTGTACGCGCGGTTCTGGCAGAAGGTGCTGTTCGACCTGGGGTACGTCAGCGCCGAGGAGCCGTACCGGCGGCTGTTCAACCAGGGCTACATCCAGGCCTACGCCTACACCGACGAGCGCGGCTTCTACGTCCCGGCCGAGGAGGTGGAGGAGTCCGACGGCAAGTTCTTCCACCAGGGCAAGGAAGTCAGGCAAGAGTACGGGAAGATGGGCAAGAGCCTGAAGAACGTGGTCACGCCCGACCAGATGGCGGCGGACTACGGGGCCGACACCTTCCGGTTCTACGAGATGTCGATGGGCCCGCTGGCCGACTCCCGGCCGTGGGCGACGAAGGACGTCGTCGGCGCGCACCGGTTCCTGCAGCGCGTGTGGCGCCTGGTGGTGTCCGAGCAGACCGGTGAGCCGCGGGTGTCGGCGGCCGAGCCGACGGATGACGACCGCCGGATCCTGCACAAGACCATCGCCGGTGTCCGCGACGACTACTCGGGTCTGCGGTTCAACACCGCCGGCGCGAAGCTGATCGAGTACAACAACCATCTGACCAAGGTCTACGGCGCCGCCGAGTCGACGCCGCGCGAGCTGGTCGAGCCGCTGGTGCTGATGCTGGCGCCGCTGTGCCCGCACATCGCCGAGGAGCTGTGGCACCGGCTGGGCCACGAGGGCTCGCTGGCGCACGGCCCGTTCCCGGTCGCCGACGAGAAGTTCCTGGCCGAGGACACCGTGGAGTACCCGATCCAGGTCAACGGCAAGGTCCGCGCGCGGATCCAGGTGCCCGCGGACGCGGCCAAGGAGGCCGTCGAGGCCGCCGCCCTGGCCGACGAGAAGATCGTGGCGCTGCTGGGCGGCGGCACCCCGCGCAAGGTCATCGTCGTCCCGGGCCGCCTGGTCAACGTGGTGCTCTAGGAGGCGTCGAGGCCGATCTCGCGGGCGAGGTCGGCCAGCAGCGCGTCGAACACGGCGTCCGGCTTGGACATCGGGATCGGGTAGTTGCCGAACACCTCGAGCGTCACGTGCCCGTAGAGGCGCGCCCAGAACTGGATCATCACGTACGTGGTGCCCAGGTCGAGCTTCTCCGGCGGGAAGTCGACGCCCGATTCGCGCAGGACCGCGAGCAGGTCGTCCTGGAACGCGGTCAGGTCGTCGTGCAGCTCGACGGGCACCGCCTCGGTCGGCGGGATCTCCAGCTGGAAGTTGGCCAGCAGGTGCCCGGCGGCGGTGAGGAAGATCCGGCCGAACGGCTCGTTGGCCCGGTTCAGGGTCGCCACGCTGCCGGCCGCCGAACCGACCTCGCCGGTCGGCGACGCGAACACCAGCGTGAACTCCTTGGTGTGCGTGAGCGCCCAGCGCCGGAAGCCGCGGCAGATCGCGAAGAGCTGCACCGCGCCGTCGTCGGGCAGGCCGGAGATCTCCTCGGTGAGTTCGGCGGCCAGGTCGGCGACGACGTCGAGGCGCAGGTGTTCGACGAGGTCGTCACGTGAGCCGTAGTACCGGTAGAGGGCGGGGGCGGTGATGCCGAGTTCACGGGCGATGGCCCGCAACGTCACGGCTTCCGGTCCGCGCTCGACGAGGAGCTTGCGTGCGGTCCGGCGGATGTCCTGATCGGTCGCCGCGCGCTCGCGACCCCGTCGGGTCGGCTTGTCCATTCCGGCATTCTAGAAGGTGAGCGCGCATTTCCGGCGGAATCGGGCGCCGCCGGTACCGATCGCTCGGGGGGCTACGCGATCGGTACCAGCGACCCGATGCCCGGCCTCCGGTGGCGCAACCGGTGCCGGACGCCAAGTGAGAGCCCGCGTGAACCCTGGTGGGACGCCCCGATGTCGAGATTGCCCCAATCGGGTGAACGCCGCGGACGCTCACCTTAGTGTCGCACCATTCGCCCCAGAAGTTACAAGAATCTTCACGTTTGCATAGGAAAGAATGCCCGGATGGCTTGCGACGTTCTGGTGGTCGGCTCCGCCAACGCTGATCTCGTGGTCCCCGCCGAGCGCCGGCCCGGGCCCGGCGAGACCGTGCTGGGCGGCGACACGGTGGTCTCCCCGGGCGGCAAGGGGGCGAACACCGCGGTCGCGGCGGCCCGGCTCGGCGCCGAGGTCGCCCTGCTCGGTGCGGTCGGCGAGGACTCCTACGGGGATCTGCTGCTCGATTCGCTGCGGGACGCCGGTGTCCGCACCGATCTGGTGCGGCGGGTGGCGCGGCCGACCGGCATCGCCTACATCACCGTGACGCCGGACGGCGAGAACTCGATCCTGGTCTCCCCCGGCGCGAACACCGCGCTCGAACCGTCCGTGGTGGACAGCGCGCTGGACGGGGCGAAGGTGGTGGTCGCGTCGATGGAGATCCCGCTCGCGACGGTCGAACGGACGGTCGCGGTCGCCCAGGAGCAGGGCGTGTGCAGCCTGCTCAACCTGTCCCCGGTCGCCGCGGTGAGCCCGGCGACCCTGGCCGCGCTCGACGTGCTGCTGGTCAACGAGCACGAGGCCGCGTGGCTGCTCGGTGACGGGGTGCCGCCGGAGCGGCTGCTCGACCTGGGGCCGTCCGCGGCGGTCGTGACGCTGGGCGCGCGCGGGGCGCTGGTGATCACCGGCGACGGGACCACCGAGGTCGCCGCGCCGAAGGTGACGCCCGTGGACACCACCGGCGCGGGCGACGGGTTCACCGGTGCGCTGGCCGCGGCGATCGCGGAGGGCAAGCACCTGGAGACGGCGGCGCGGCGGGCGGCGCAGGTCGCGGCGATCTCGGTCACCCGGCCCGGCGCGCAGCCCTCCTACCCGACGGCTGCGGAAGTCGCGGGTTCGTGAAACGCTGGTCCGGTACGGATCCGGAGAGGGTATGGTCTAGACCATGTCGGAAACGAGGCTGTCCGGGGTGCCGGTGAGCCCGGGTCGCGCGAGCGGTCCGGTCGTCGCCGTGGCCGAACCCGCCGCCGCGCCCGCGAGCGGGCCCGCGCCGTCCGATCCGCAGGCCGAGGCCGCGCGGATCGCGCCGGCCGCGCAGGCGGTTGCCGCGCGGCTGGAAGCGCTTGCCGGCCAGGCGACCGGCGACGCCGCCACGATCCTGCTGACCACCGCGGCGATGGCCGGTGACCCGGCGCTGGTCAGCGAGGCGGAACGGCTGGTCGTCGCGGAGGGCAAGCCGGCCGCGCGGGCGGTCTACGAGGCGGCGAACGGCTTCGCGAAAGCGCTTGCCGCGGCCGGTGGGTACATGGCCGAGCGGGTCCGCGACGTCGAGGACATCCGGGACCGCGTGATCGCCGAGCTGCAGGGCGTGGCGCCGCCCGGGGTGCCGGACCTGGCCGGTCCGAGCGTGCTCGTCGCGCGGGACCTGGCACCGGCCGACACGGCGGGCCTCGACCCGGCGCGGGTGCTGGCGCTGGTGACCGAGGAGGGCGGGCCGACCAGCCACACCGCGATCCTGGCCCGGTCGCTCGGGATCCCGGCGGTGGTGGCCGTGCGCGGGGTGCTCGGTCTGCGGGCGGAGGCGCTGCTGGTGGACGGCGACACCGGCGTGGTCGAGGTCGTCGCGGCGGACGCGCCGGTGGTGGCCGCGGTGCGCGAGGGCGCGGCGGAGTGGAACGGGGTCGGCGCGACGGCGGACGACCACCGGGTCAAGGTGCTCGGCAACGTCGGCTCACCCGCGGACGCGACCGCCGCGGCGGAGGCGGGGGCCGAGGGTGTGGGCCTGTTCCGCACGGAGTTCTGCTACCTGGACGCCCCGGCCGAGCCGTCGGTCGACGAGCAACGGGCCGCGTACGCCGCGGTGTTGGCGCCGTTCGCGGGGAAGCCGGTGGTGGTGCGGACGCTGGACGCGGGCGCGGACAAGCCGCTCGCGTTCCTGTCCCCGGAGGCGGAACCGAACCCGGCGCTGGGCGTGCGGGGCGTGCACGAAGCGTTCGACCGGCCGGACGTGCTGGACCGGCAGCTGGAGGCGATCGCGGGCGCGGCGGCGGATTCGGGCGCCGAGGTGTCGGTGATGGCGCCGATGGTGGCGACCGCGGCGGAGGCGGCGTGGTTCGCCGAACGCGTGCGGGCCGCGGGAATCACGCGGGCCGGGGTGATGATCGAGGTCCCGGCGGCGGCGTTGGCGGCGGAGGAGATCCTGGCGGCGGTCGACTTCGTCTCGGTGGGCACGAACGACCTGGCGCAGTACACGTTCGCCGCGGACCGGCAGCTGGGGGCGGTGGCGGGCTTGAACGACCCGTGGCAACCGGCGCTGCTGCCGCTGATCGCGCTGGTCGGCAAGGCCGCGCGAGCGAGCGGCAAACCAGCGGGCGTCTGCGGCGAGGCGGCGGCGGACCCCCTGCTGGCGCGCGTGCTGACGGGCCTGGGAATGACGAGCCTGTCGATGAACGCGAGCGCGATCCGCACGGTGGGGGCCAGCCTGGCGCAGGTGGGTCTGGCGGACTGCCAGCGGGCCGCGGAGGCCGCCCTGGCGGCCCCGACTCCCGCCGAGGCACGCACCGCCGCACGCGGCTGACCGGGAGCCCGCCCCACCCACGGATGAGGCACCTGCTTTGGACGAGCGCATCTCTCGCGACGGCTGACCGAGGGCGCCCCGGCCAAGCGGCTCCCGCGGCCCGAGATCACCAGTGGTCGCGCGACTCTGCGCCTGCGGGCGAGCGTGCCTCACTCCCGCACGTGTACCCGGTCCGCACGGGTTCGCCACCGCTGCGGCGCTTGCGCGCCCGCCAGCGCCTGCCGCCCCCGCGCCCCGGGGCGGGGGTTCTTCGGCCATTAGGGGCGCGGCTGGGGGCGCCGCGGGGCGCCCCCAGC
>NZ_PQHY01000129.1:0-8696 GCF_003385175.1 Amycolatopsis ruanii | reverse complement strand
GCCGGTCCGGCGGGACGGCGGCTGCGCGCGAGGCGCGAATCCGTCGCGGCCCGGGGCGGGAGCGGCGGCGCCGTGTACCCGCGAAGCCGGTCAGTCCGGGCGCCGGGCGCGGAACTGGGCCGCCAGCGGGGCCGTGACGCCCGGGGGTTGCCACACCCACGTCTGCAGGTCGGTGAACCCCGCGTCCACCAGTTCCGCCGCCAGCGCGTGCCGCGGCACCGTCAGCGACTTCTCGTGCGCGGACAGGATCAGCCGGCCGCCCGGGCGCAACACCCGCAGCAACTCCCGCAACCCCGCGCGCCGGTCGTCCCACAGGTCGACGTTGTTGACGCTCATCGCGACGTCCACGGAGGCCGCGGCCAGGCCCGTCCGCTCCGCCGAACCACGTGTCAACCGGACGCGGCCGGCCGCGATCTCCGCCGCGCAGCGGGCCTGGGCCAGCGCCAGCATCTCCGGCGACGGATCGACCCCGTGCGCGACGGCGGCGATCCGGCCGGCCAGCCGCAGCCCGACGCCGGGACCGGGCCCGACCACCAGCACCGTCTCGTCCGGGGTGAGCCTCGCCACGTCGACCACGTGCGATTCCGTCGCGCCGTTGGCGTGGGCCATCACCGTTCCGCCGATGCGGCCCAGCACGCCACGGGGGTGACCGAAGGCCCGGTCGAGGATCTGCTCGAAGGTTGTGCTCATACCTCCAGGTCAGCACTCGCCACCGCTCACCGGCATCGGGGATGACCCGGAAATCGGGCATGGGAACATGGAGTCGTACCCCACGACGAGCCGAGGACCCGAGTGAGCACGTTCGCCGACCAGACCTTCACGCCGCCGGAGCAGATCCGGAACTTCTGCATCATCGCGCACATCGACCACGGCAAGTCCACCCTGGCCGACCGGATGCTGCAGCTCACCGGCGTGGTCGAGGAGCGGGCCATGCGCGCGCAGTACCTCGACCGGATGGACATCGAACGCGAGCGCGGCATCACGATCAAGGCCCAGAACGTCCGCCTGCCCTGGCAGGTCGAGGGCCGCGACCACGTCCTGCACCTCATCGACACCCCCGGCCACGTGGACTTCACCTACGAGGTCTCCCGGGCACTGGAGGCGTGCGAGGGCGCGATCCTGCTGGTCGACGCGGCCCAGGGCATCGAGGCCCAGACCCTGGCCAACCTGTACCTGGCGCTGGAGAAGGACCTGCACATCATCCCGGTCCTGAACAAGATCGACCTCCCCGCGGCCGACCCCGACAAGTACGCCGCCGAGCTGGCGCACATCATCGGCTGCGACCCGTCCGAGGTGCTGCGCGTCTCGGCGAAGACCGGCATGGGCGTGTCCGACCTGCTGGACGAGGTCGTCCGCCAGGTGCCGCCGCCGGTGGGACAGGCGGACGCCCCCGCCCGCGCGATGATCTTCGACTCGGTCTACGACACCTACCGCGGCGTCGTCACCTACATCCGCGTCGTGGACGGCAAGATCACCCCGCGCGAGCGGATCCGGATGATGTCCACCGGCGCCACCCACGAGCTGCTCGAGGTCGGCATCATCTCGCCCGAGCCGAAGCCGAGCGCGGGCCTCGGCGTCGGCGAGGTGGGCTACCTGATCACCGGCGTGAAGGACGTCCGCCAGTCCCGGGTCGGGGACACCGTCACCTCGGAGCGCAAGGGCGCCACCGAGCCGCTGGCCGGCTACCGCGACCCCAAGCCGATGGTGTTCTCCGGCCTCTACCCGGTCGACGGCTCGGACTACCCGGAGCTGCGCGAGGCACTGGAGAAGCTGCAGCTCAACGACGCGGCCCTGACGTATGAGCCGGAGACCTCGGTCGCGCTCGGCTTCGGGTTCCGGTGCGGCTTCCTCGGCCTGCTGCACCTGGAGATCACCCGCGACCGCCTGGAGCGCGAGTTCGGCCTGGACCTGATCGCCACCGCGCCCAACGTGGAGTACCGCGTGGTGCAGGACGACGGCACCGAGGTGATGGTGACCAACCCGTCCGACTGGCCCACCGGCGTGAAGATCGCCGAGGTGCACGAGCCGCTGTCGAAGGTCACCGTGATCGCCCCGTCGGAGTTCATCGGCGCGATCATGGAGCTGTGCCAGAGCAAGCGCGGCAACCTGCTCGGCATGGACTACCTGTCGGAGGACCGCGTCGAGCTGCGCTACAACCTGCCGCTCGCCGAGATCATCTTCGACTTCTTCGACTCGCTGAAGTCCCGCACCCGCGGGTACGCGTCGCTGGACTACGAGGAGGCCGGCACGCAGGTCGCCGACCTGGTGAAGGTCGACATCCTGCTGCAGGGCGAGCCGGTCGACGCGTTCTCCGCGATCGTGCACAAGGACGCCGCCTACGGCTACGGCAACAAGATGGCGGGCCGGCTGCGCGAGCTGATCCCGCGGCAGCAGTTCGAGGTGCCGATCCAGGCCGCGGTGGGGTCGCGGATCATCGCGCGCGAGACGATCCGCGCGATCCGCAAGGACGTGCTGTCCAAGTGCTACGGCGGTGACATCTCGCGGAAGCGCAAGCTGCTGGAGAAGCAGAAGGAAGGCAAGAAGCGGATGAAGAACATCGGCCGGGTCGAGGTTCCGCAGGAGGCCTTCGTCGCCGCGCTGTCCACCGACGAGCCTTCCGGCGACAAGGGCAAGAAGAAGTAGCGCCGGACGACGCCGACGGCCCGCGATCCCGTTCCCGGGAGCGCGGGCCGTCGTGGTTCTCGCGTCAGGACACGCCCAGCAGCACCGCCAGCGCCTCGACGAGCGACGCCGAGGTGCTCGCGATCGTCGCGTCCAGGTACTCGGCGACCGGGGTCAGCTCGGCGGCCGAAGCCTGCCCGCCCAGCAGGGCCAGCGTCGGCGCGGTGAGCAGGCCGAGCGCGACACCGCGCTTGGTCCAGCGGCGGGCCTTGCTCTCGAAACCGGATGTCGCGCCGGTGAGTGAATGCCGTTAACGCACGTGTCACGTGGACGAGAAATCACGCGGTGCCGGTGATCCGGGCCGCCTCGACGAAGACCGCGCACCGGCGCTCCTGCGCCATCACGCGGTCGTAGGTGTCCCAGTCGTCGTGGGTGCCGCCGGCCGCGGTGAAGATGTCGCGCAGCAGCCGGGGCAGGCCCGCCGGGTCGAAGCCGGGGTCCGGGTGGTCCGGGCCGATCAGCCGGACCGGGCCCTGCACCGCCGCCCACGTCCAGCCGCGCCGGAACACGATGGTCGCGTTGCCGCGGGCGCGCAGCAGCTCCAGCTTCTTCGCCCCGCCCTGCGCCACGAACGCGACCGCCGGGCGGCCGGACACCGGATCGTCGAGGACGCCGGCGTTGACCACCGAAGCGTGCACCGTGCCGTCCGCCCGCGCGACCGCGACGGTGGCCAGGCCGGTTTCCTGGGCGGCGAGCGAGCGGACGGCGTCGAAGTTCGTCATGGGAGCAAGCTAGCGCCGGGCGCGCCGCCGGAACAGCGCACCGGCGACCGGCACCGCGACCAGCGTGATCCCGCCCCACCACACCAGTGCCAGCCACGCCGAGTCGCCGACCGGGGCGCCCAGCAGCAGGTTCCGGACGCTGTCCACCACCGGCGTGACCGGCTGGTTCTCCACGAACGCGCGCAGCCCGCCCGGCATCGTGCTCGGCGGCACGAACGCGCTGCTCAGGTACGGCACGAACACCAAGACCATGCCGAGCCCGGCGGCGCTTTCCACGCTGCCCGCGAGCAGGCCGAGGATCGCCGCGACCCACGAGACCGCCAGCGTGAACACCAGCAGGATGCCCAGCGCGGCCAGCCAGCCACCGACGCCGGCCGCCGGGGAGAACCCGATCAGCAGGCCGACGCCGATCATGATCGCGAGCGAGACCACGTTCCGCGCGAGCGCCCCCACGACGTGCCCGGTCAGCACGGCCGTGCTGGACATCGGCATCGTGCGGAACCGCTCCACCACGCCGCGTTCCAGGTCGTCGGCCACACCGACGGTCGTGGAGGTGGAGTTGAAGGTGACGCTGATGGCGATGATCCCGGCGAGCACGTAGTCGATGTAGGCGGTGCCGCCGACGTCGATCGCGCCGCCGAACACGTACCGGAACATCAGCATGATCGCGACCGGCAGGAAGATCGCCGTCATCGCCTGGTCGGGGTTGCGGAAGATGTGCCGGATGGACCGTCCGATGAGGACGGAAGAGTTGTTCGCGGTCCAGTACAGGGCGGTCATCGCAGGGCTCCGATCGCGGGCTCGCCGGTGAGGGACAGGAAGACGTCGTCGAGGGTCGGGCGGGTCAGGGCGAGGTCGGCGATCTCCGCCTCCGCCTGGTGCAGGCGGTCCAGGACCTCGCGCACGTCCCGGGCGCCGTCGACCGGCACGCTGAGCGCGAGGCCCTCCCCGGCGGGCGTGCCGCCGAGCGCGAGCCGGGCGACCTCGAGGGCCTCCCGGGTGGCGAACGTGAGGTCCAGCCGCTCGCTGCCGATGCGCTGCTTGAGCGAGGCCGGCGTGCCCTCGGCGACGACGCGGCCGCCGTCGATCACCGCGACGCGCCCGGCCAGCTCGTCGGCCTCCTCCAGGTACTGCGTGGTGAGCAGGACCGTCACCCCGCCGGCCAGCAGGTCCCGCACGGTGTCCCACACGCCGGCCCGGCTGCGCGGGTCGAGACCGGTGGTGGGTTCGTCGAGGAAGAGCACTGGCGGTGCGGTGATCATGCTGATCGCCAGGTCCAGCCGCCGTTCCATACCGCCGGAGTAGGTCTTGACCGGCCGTCCCGCGGCGCCGGTCAGGTCGAACCGGGCCAGCAGCTCGTCGGCGCGGCGGCGGGCGGCCGCGGTGCCGAGCCGGAACAGGCGGCCCATCATGACCAGGTTCTCGTAGCCGGTCAGCATGCGGTCCACCGCGGTCTGCTGCCCGGTCACGCCGATCAGCCGTCGCACCTCGCGCGCCTGCCGCACGACGTCGAACCCGCCGACGCGGACCGTCCCGGCGTCCGGGGCGAGCAGCGTGGTCAGGATCCGCACCGTGGTGCTCTTGCCCGCGCCGTTGGGTCCCAGCAGGGCGACCACGCTGCCCCGCTCGACGGCGAGGTCGACACCGCCGAGCACCTCTCTTCCCCCGAAGGCCTTCCGCAGGCCGCTGACCTCGATCACGACACCCTCCCAGTAATTGTGTATCTCGCACACTTATTGGTGTAAGTGATACACAGTTCTAGGATGGTCGTCAAGGACGAGAGGACGGCGATGACGTCAGACCACGGGCGGACGCTCGAACTGCTGTGGGGCGGCGGCGAACGGCCCGCGCGGGGCCCCAAGCCCGCGCTGAGCGTGGACAAGATCGTGCGTGCGGCGATCGACCTCGCCGACAAGGAGGGCATCGACGCCGTGTCGATGCAGCGCGTCGCCGCGGCCGTGGGCAAGACGACGATGTCGCTGTACCGGTACGTGTCCGGCAAGGACCAGCTGGTCGAGCTGATGATGGACTACGCCGCCGAGGACGCACCGCCGGTGCCCGCGGGCCAGGACTGGCGCGCCGACGTCGTGGCGTGGGTCCGCGCGGTGTGGGCGTTGCTGGAGCGGCACCCGTGGATACTGCGGATCCCGTTGCACGGGCCGCCTTCCGGGCCACGGCAGCTCGCCTGGCTGGAGGCCGGACTGCGGGCGATGTCGGGACTCGGGCTCACCGGGGGCGAGATGATCGCCGCGATGACCTTCCTGGACGGCGCCGTGCGCGAGCTGGCGCGCCTCGGGCTCGACATGAGCGAGGCGCAGCGGGAGGCGGGCGTAACGACGCAGGAGGCCGACGCCGACTTCGCGGCGGCGCTGCGGAGGTTCGTGGACCCGGTCCGGTTCCCCACGCTGGCGTCCACCGTCGCGGACGGCACGTTCGACCCGGAGCCGGGTGCGGACACCAGCGTGCTGCCCGATCTCGAGTTCGGGGTGCAGCGCCTGCTGGACGGTCTCGAGGCGTACGCGCGCCGCCGGGAAACCTAGAGTGGGGGCATGTTCGAAGAGCTGCGTGTCCCCGTCCTCGTGGCGCCGATGGCCGGCGGCCCCACCACACCCGAACTCGTCGCCGCGGTCGCCGAGGCGGGCGGTTCGGGCTTCCTCGCCGCCGGATACCTGACCGCGGACGCGCTCGGCGAGCGGATCACCAAGACGCGGGAGCTGACGGACCGGCCGTTCGGGGTCAACCTGTTCGTGCCGGGGCGGGAGTCCGATGTGGAGTTGTCGCCCTACGTCCGGCGGATCGCGGAGGAGGCGCGGCACTACGAGGTCGAGCCCGGCGACCCGCGCTGGGAGGACGACGACTACCCGGCGAAGGTCGATCTCGTGGTGGCGCGGGGAATCCCGTTCGTGTCGTTCACGTTCGGGCTGCCGTCCACTGAGGACGTGGCACGGCTGCACGAGGCCGGCTCGCGGGTGATCGTGACGGTCACCACCCCCGAGGAGGCCGTGCGGGCGGCCGAGATCGGCGCGGACGCGCTGTGCGTGCAGGGGTTCGAGGCGGGCGCGCACCGCGGCTTGTTCGTCGACGCCCCGGAGCACCCGGCCGGGGGAGAGGTCTACGGGCTGCTCGCGCTGCTGCGGCTGGTCGGGACCGCGGTGGACCTGCCGCTGATCGCGGCTGGCGGGATCGTGCACGGTGCGGACGTGGCCGCCGTGCTGGCCGCCGGGGCCGACGCGGCGCAGCTGGGCACCGCCTTCCTGCGCGCCGACGAGGCCGGGACGCAGCTCGCGCACCGCAAGGCGCTGGCCGAGGGCGGACGGGTCACGGCGATCACGCGGGCCTTCAGCGGCCGTCCGGCGCGGGGCCTGGTGAACCGGTTCCTGACCGAGCACTCGCCGTACGCGCCGTCGGCGTACCCGCAGGTGCACCACCTGACCAAGCCGGTGCGGGCGGCCGCGCACGCCGCTGGCGACCCGGAGGGCGTGAGCCTGTGGGGCGGGCAGACGTACTCGGTCGCGCCGGAGGGCCCGGCGGCGGAGATCGTGGCCCGCCTGCTGGCCGAGGCGACGGCGGCGCGGGACCGCGTGACACGACGGCTGGGGTAGGTGCACGCGGGCCGGCCGGGATCCGCTAGGATTTCGGCACACCGGGCGATTAGCTCAGGGGGAGAGCGCTTCGTTCACACCGAAGAGGTCACTGGTTCGATCCCAGTATCGCCCACTGGTTATTTTAGCTGTTCAGACGGCCTGTCGACGACCATCGTCGGCAGGCTGTCGGCGTTTGCGGGGAGCAGATGGGGAGCAGGGCGTCCTGACCACTTCCGCGAATCCGAAGAGGTCACGCCGCATCCGCCTCCTGACCTGCGTGTTCGTCCCAGGTCCATCCGCCGTCCAGCTCCCAGCGTCGCTGCAGAGCGGCCAGCATCGACTCGACCATGACGTCAGTCACGTGGGAGTAGAGGTCGTCGGTGTCCTTGCGCTTGTGTCCCAGGCGTACCAGCCGGAGGATGCGCGGGACCCCGTCTTCGATCAACCACGTCTCGTATGTGTGACGTAGGTCATGGAAGTGCATCCCCTGATTGAGTGGCGCCCAGCCGCGGTCCTTGTCGCCGGCCAAGGCGGGTAGCCAGATGCGGCGGCGGAAGTTGGACCGGCGGTGGAGGCCGCCGTTGGCGCCGGTGAAGACGAACCGCGTGTCGGGGTTGCGCTCCCGGTGGTCCCGCAGCAGGCCGGCCAGGAAGGGCGGCAGGTGGATGGTGCGGACGCTGGCGGGGGTCTTCGGTGGTCCGAGTTCGAGCCGTCCCCGGACCTCGTGCAGGGCGCCGAAGTTGGGGTCGATCTCGATGCGTGGGTCTTCGTCGAGGTAGGTGCGGATCCACTGCAGCCCGGCCAGCTCGCCCCAGCGCATGCCGGTGTAGGCGTCGGTGATGGTCATGAGCCCGGCATCGGGCGTCATCCTTCCCGCGAGTGCGTCGACTTCGTCGCTGCTGGCGTGGGGCCGTTCGGGACGGTCCTCGAAGCTGATGCGCAGTTTCCGGCACGGGTTCGCGCCAATCAGACCCTCGTCCACGGCTTCGCCCAGGATCATGGAGAACAACACGAGAATGTCCTGGACGGTTTTGTCGGCCAGGTTCGGGCGGAGTTTCTTGTTCACCCACCCCTTCACCTCGATCCGTGCGATATCGCCGAGAGCCGTCCCAGACCATCGTGGCAAGATGTGGTTACGGATGTGCGAGTCGTAGGTAGCCAATGTAACTTCCGCGGCGTGGTGGGCATCGCACCACGCGCGGATCCACTCGTCGATCGTGGTTTGCGCCAGGCGGGGGTCGGTGAACCGGCGCCGCCGCTGGTCGGACTCCACATCGTTCGCGCGGTTGTCCGCTTACTCCTGGGTGGCGAACCCAGTCTCCGTGAAGATGGTTCCGTCATTGAGCCGGTAGCGGACACGGAACCCGCCTTGGCGTTTTTCTAACCATGCCATTGTTGTTCTCTTCCTGAAGGACTGGATATGACCGCGCCGGAAATTCGGCACTGCCATATCCACGCTCCATTGACGGAGAAAATCAACCCAAATGTGTTCAGGGGTCAAAAGAATGTGTGCACGTCAATTGGTCCGGCGGCGGGACTGTTCCAAGATCGGTGTTTCTGGCCCGACACGCCGGGCTGAGATCCGGCGGGATGGGCACTGTGAGTGATGACATCGGACCTTGTGAGTCCACGCAAGCGTGACCAGAAGGCGGCGCAGCTGTCGCCGGAGCAGGCTGCCGCGGCGGCGATGGTGGCCGAGGCCAAGGCG
>NZ_PQHY01000128.1:0-8811 GCF_003385175.1 Amycolatopsis ruanii | reverse complement strand
CAGGGGCGGCGCCGCGCCTGTGCCGAGGTGGGGCGGCGGGGCGCCGAGCGCAGCCGGGGGTGGTGCCGCGCCCGAGCCGCGGTCGCGCGGTGGTGCGCCGAGCGCAGCCGGAGGTGGCGCCGCGCCTGTGCCGAGGTGGGGCGGCGGGACGCCGAGCGCAGCCGGGGGTAGTGCCGCGCCCGAGCCGTGGCGGGGCGATAGTGCGCCGAGAGCGGCCGGCGGTGGCGCCGCGCCCGAACCGCGGTCGCGCGGCGGGGCACCGGGCGCAGCCGGAGGTGGCGCCGCGCCTGTGTCGCGGTGGGGCGGCGGGACGCCGAGCGCGGCCGGGGGTAGTGCCGCGCCCAACCCGCCGTGGGGCGATAGTGCGCCGAGAGCGGCCGGTGGTGGTGCCGCGCCCGAGCTGTGGTCGCGCGGCGGGGCGCCGAGTGCCGGCGGCACCCCGCAGTCGCAACTGACCTTGCGTTTTCGGAGCGTTCGGTCGAGCGCAGCCACCCCTGGCGCACGCAGGGCGCGCCACCGCCGGGTCCAGCGCAGCGTGCCGTCGCAGCCGAAATCGGCCAGCAGGCGGCGCACGTAGCAGCTCAGGCATTCCCGCTCCTGCGGCGAGGTCCACAACTCGAGCAGTCCGGGGTTCGTCATCGGGGTCCTCCTTCGGTCCGTGCTCCCTGACTACCAGCGCCCACCGACAAAAACCCTGCGCCGCTTACCCCGATCGTGGGCGACTGGACGCGACCATGGACGAAAAGTCGATCATTCGGGTGGCGAAGCTGGGTTCCGGTGGCCGGCGAGGGCCTGCGCCCACGGTCCCGGCACGACGTGCACCTGGCGCGTGACCGTGGGACCGCGAGACCGGGTCGGCTCCCGGCACGGGAAACGGACGACGGCCACCGCTTCCAGGTGAGCGCGAACGGCGTCCGGCTCACCCGACTGGAGCGCTCCGCGATACCTGCGCCGTCACGGAAACTGAGCACAATGAACGGGTGCGGATCAGGCCAGCCGATGTCACCGACGCCATCGCCGTCTTCGCCCTGCTCAGCCAGACCGCCGACGGCCGTCCGCCCCAGCGGGCCGCGTTCGGCCACCACTACGAGCAGCTCATCGCGGCGATGACCTACGACGACACGGACTTCCTCGTGGCGGACCGCGACGGCGAGGTCGTCGGCTACGTGCTGGCCGCCCGGGTCCTGTCGCTGCACGCCGCCGGGCCGGTCAGCCAGCTGCTGGAACTCGTGGTCGCGCCCGAGCACCGCGGGCAGGGCATCGGCGGGATGCTCGTCGACGCGGTGGTGGAGCGGGCGCGGCGGGCCGGGGCCGTCGAGGTGAACGTCGTCGCCCGGCGCATTCCCGGCTACTTCCGGCGGCGCGGCTTCACCGAGACCGCGACCTGCCTGACGCTGCCGCTCACCTGAGCCCGGGGCGGCGGCGCGGCCGGCCGAGCAGCTTGCGCCCCACCTCGAGCAGCGACTCGCGCAGCGTGTCGTCGTCGTAGTGCGCCAGGTCGGGCGATCCGCCGGCCAGCGCGATCCCGGCGACGGCCGCGTGCGTGGCGACGACCCGCGCCGGATCGGGGTCGGGGCCGGTCAGGATCGTCATCATCCCGGCCATGCTGCTCTCCTTGCCGAAGAAGTGCTTCTCCAGCGCCCGCGCCACCCCGGGGTCGCTGGAGAACAACGCCACCAGCGCGCGGTGCCGGACCACGAGGTCGACGAACCCGGCCAGCATGTGGTCGATCCGCGCGCCCGGCCTGCGCTCCCGCGACGCCTCCGCGACGACCGCCCCCAGCTCGCGCAACCCCGGCTCGACCACGGCCTCGGTGATCTCGTCCTTGGTCTTGAAGTGGTAGTACACCGCCGCCTTGGTGACCCCGAGCTCGTCGGCGATCATCTGCAGCGACGTTCCCTCGACCCCGTGCGCGGTGAACAGCCGCAATGCCGTGGCCAGCAGGCGCGTTCGGGTGTCTTCGTGTCCGGCCACGGCTGCCATCGACTGGTGAACCTCCTCGTCAGCAGCCGAAGAGTACGCGACCGGAAATCGCCCTGCAAACGTTTGAGGCCCTAGCCGTGCGGCTAGTCACACACTAGCCGATCGGCTTGGCGAAGCACTTGCCGATCGGCTAGCTTCGAGAGTCACCGGATCGGATGTCACTCGACTGAATTGGAGCCGAGTACGTGGCCACCCTGCTCTACCGCCTAGCCCGGTTTTCGTTCCGCCGGCGCTGGCTCGTCGCGAGCGTCTGGACGGCGATCCTGCTCGTCCTCGGCGGCGGCGCGCTGACGCTGTCCGGCCAGATGTCGAACTCGGTGACCATCCCCGGCACCGAGGCGCAGCAGGCCATCGACCACCTGAAGGACAAGTTCCCGCAGGCGGCGGCCGGCAACGCCACCGCACGCGTCGCGATCGAGGCGCCGGCCGGGCAGACACTGGCCGATCCGGCGGCCCGGGCGACCGTCGAGGACCTCGTCGGCAAGCTGAAGACCGCGCCGGGCGTGGCGGCGGTCGCCGACCCGTACCAGGCGAAGACGGTCACCGAACGGATCGCGGTAGCCCAGGTGAGCTACAAGGTCCCCGCCCCGGAGGTCACCGACAGCGACCGGGAAGCGCTCAAATCCGCCGCCACCGCGGCCAAGAGCGCCGGTTTCACCGTCGAATTCGGCGGCGACGCGATCCAAGGCGTGCCGGCCACCGAGGCCACCGAGGGCATCGGCGTGATCGTCGCGGCCATCGTCCTGGCGATCACGTTCGGCTCGATCGTCGCCGCCGGGCTGCCGCTGCTGACCGCCCTCATCGGCGTCGGCGTGGGCATGGCCGGCGTGATGACCGTGTCCGGGTTCGTCGATCTGAACTCCAACACCCCGATCCTCGCGCTGATGCTCGGCCTGGCCGTCGGCATCGACTACGCGCTGTTCATCGTCTCCCGCTACCGGCACGAGCTGGCCGAGGGGCACGATCCGGAACTGGCCGCCGGGCGTTCGGTCGGCACCGCGGGCTCGGCGGTGGTGTTCGCGGGCCTGACGGTGATCATCGCCCTGGTCGGGCTCACCGTCGTGGGCATCCCGATCCTCGGCCAGATGGGCGTCGCCGCCGCGGCGACCGCGGCCGTCGCGGTCCTCATCGCGCTCACCCTGCTGCCCGCGCTGCTCGGTTTCGCCGGCCGCAAGGTGGCCGGCAAGCGCGCCCGCCCCAAGCACGACGGCAGGCCCGCGATGGGCGAGCGCTGGGCCCGGTACGTGGGCCGGCACCGGGTTCCGGTGCTGGTGACGGCCGTCGTGGGTCTGCTCGTGGTCGCGATCCCGGCGCTGAGCATGCAGCTCGGCCTGCCGACCGACGCGACGGCCGCGCCGGACTCGACCCAGCGCAAGGCCTACGACCTGATCAGCAAGGGCTTCGGCGAAGGCACCAACGGGCCGCTGATCGTCGTCATCGACTCCGCCGACGCGCCGGACCCGCGCCTGGCCGCCACCGAAGCCACCGACTCGATCTCCCGCCTGCCGGACGTCGCCGCGGTGACCCAGGCTCAGTTCAACGCCGCGGGCGACACCGCGCTGGTCACCGTGATCCCGAAGAGCGGCCCGAGCAGCGAGGAGACCGAACGGCTCGTCGCGAGCATCCGCGACCAGTCCGACCGGCTCTCCGGCGCCACCGGCGCGAAGCTGTCGGTGACCGGCCAGACGGCACTGCAGATCGACGTGTCGGAGAAGCTGGCCGGCGCGATGCTGCCCTACCTCGGCCTGATCGTCGGGCTCGCGTTCCTGCTGCTGATGCTGGTGTTCCGGTCGATCATCGTGCCGCTGAAGGCGACGCTGGGCTTCCTCGGCTCGGTCGTGGCGACCTTCGGCGCGGTGGTCGCGGTGTTCCAGTGGGGCTGGCTCACCGATCTGCTCGGCGTGGACTCGACCGGCCCGATCATGAGCATGCTGCCGATCCTGCTGATCGGGGTGCTGTTCGGCCTCGCGATGGACTACCAGGTGTTCCTGGTGACCCGGATGCGCGAGGACTACGTGCACGGCGCCGACGCCCGGGACGCCGTGGTGAGCGGGTTCCGGCACGGCGCCCGGGTCGTGGTCGCGGCGGCGTTGATCATGATCAGCGTGTTCGCCGGGTTCGTCGCGGCGGAGCTGTCACTGATCCAGTCGATCGGGTTCGCGCTGGCGTTCGGCGTCCTGGTGGACGCGTTCGTGGTGCGCATGACGATCGTGCCCGCGGTGATGTCGCTGCTCGGCAAGCACGCGTGGTGGCTGCCGAAGTGGCTGCAGCGCGCGCTGCCGAACGTCGACGTCGAGGGCGAGAGCCTCGCCAAGCACCTCGACGACCAGCGGGAGCTGGAAGAGGCCCGGAGCTAGGACACCAGCCAGGCGACCGCGCCGCCGACGGCCAGGAGTGCCGCGACCAGCAACAGGATCGCGAGCACCCTGGCCGTCTTCCACGTGCTGTAGACGCCGCCGACCAGGAAGCCGCCCAGCGCCAGCAGGAGGACGGCGACCAGTTCCTTGCTCACAGAACACCCTTCGTCGAGGGGATGCCGCCCGCGCGCGGGTCCGGCTCGGTCGCCGCGCGCAGGGCACGCGCCACGGCCTTGTACTGGGCCTCGGCGATGTGGTGCGGGTCGCGGCCGTGGATGACCCGCACGTGCAGCGCGATCTGCGCGTGGAACGACAGCGAGTCGAACACGTGCCGGGTCAGCACGAACGGGTAGTTCCCACCGATGGTGAACGTGTTGAACTGCTCCGGCTCGCCGACGTGCACGCAGTACGGGCGGCCGGACACGTCGATCGCGGCGTGCGCGAGCGTCTCGTCCATCGGGATCCACGCGTCGCCGAAGCGGCGGATGCCCGACTTGTCGCCGAGTGCCTGGCGGATCGCCTGGCCCAGCACGATCGCGGTGTCCTCGACCGTGTGGTGCGCGTCGATCTCGATGTCGCCGGTCGCGTCGATCTTCAGGTCGAGCGAGCCGTGCACGCCGAACGAGTTGAGCATGTGGTCGTAGAACGGGACCCCGGTGGACACCTCCACCTGCCCGGTGCCGTCCAGGTCTACCACCACGGTGATCGAGGACTCCTTGGTGGTCCGGGAAACCTTGCCGACGCGGCTCACCGCGGGACCTCCTTGCTCGCCGCCAGGAAGGCGTCGTTCTCCTCCGGGGTGCCGATGGTCACCCGCAGGTGACCCGCGATGCCGACGTCGCGGATCAGCACCCCGTTGTCCACGTAGGCCTGCCAGCTCGCCTTCGCATCGGCGAAGCGGCCGAACAGGATGAAGTTGGCGTCGCTGGGCACCGGCGCGAAGCCCAGGCCCAGCAGGCCCTCGGCGACCCGCTCACGCTCGGCCGCCAGCTTGGCGACCGTGGCCAGCGTCTCGTCCGCGTGCCGCAGGGCCGCGCGCGCGGCCGCGGGCGTGAGCAGCGACAGGTGGTAGGGCAGCCGCACCAGCTGCAGCGCGTCGATCACCGCCGGGGCGGCCGCGAGGTAGCCCAGGCGCCCGCCGGCGAAGGCGAACGCCTTGCTCATCGTGCGCGACACGATCAGCTGCGCCGGGTAACGCTCGATCAACTCGACCGCGCTGCGCTGCGACGAGAACTCCGCGTACGCCTCGTCCACGACGACGATGCCGGGCGCGGCGCGCAGCACCAGCTCCAGCTCGTCGAACGGGATCGAGCCGCCGGTCGGGTTGTTCGGGCTGGTCACGAACACGACGTCGGGCCCGCGCTCGGCGATGATCCGCGCCGCGGCCCCGGTGTCGAGCGTGAAGTCGTCGCGCCGGGGCGTGGGCACCCAGTCGGTGCGGGTGCCGGCCGCGATGATCGGGTGCATCGAGTACGACGGCTCGAAACCCAGCGCGCTGCGGCCGGGACCGCCGAAGGCCTGCAGGATCTGCTGCAGCACCTCGTTGGACCCGTTGGCGGCCCACAGGTTCCGCTCGGTCAGCGACACGCCCGTCGCGCCGGACAGGTACGCGGCGAGGTCCTGGCGCAGGGCGATCGCGTCGCGGTCCGGGTAGCGGTGCAGGCCGGCGGCCACCTCGCGGACGGCCTCGGTGACGTCGTCGACCAGGGCCTGCGGCGGCGGGTACGGGTTTTCGTTGGTGTTGAGCCGGACCGGGACGTCCAGCTGCGGCGCGCCGTAGGGGCTGCGGCCCCGCAGGTCCTCGCGCAGCGGCAGGTCCTCGAGACGGACGTCGTCGGAACTCACTCGGCTCCTCCCGGGAAGCGCGCGGTGACCGCTTCCCCGTGCGCGGGCAGGTCTTCGGCGTTGGCGAGCGCGACGACCTTGCCGGCCACCTCGCGCAGCGCCTGCTCGCTGTAGTCGATGACGTGGATGCCGCGCAGGAAGCTCTGCACGGACAGCCCCGACGAGTGCCGCGCGTAGCCGCCGGTGGGCAGCACGTGGTTCGAGCCCGCGCAGTAGTCGCCGAGCGAAACCGGCGCGTACGGGCCGACGAACACCGCGCCCGCGTTGCGCACCCGGGCCGCGACGGCGCGCGCGTCGGCCGTCTGGATCTCCAGGTGCTCGGCCGCGTAGGCGTCCACCACCCGCAGACCGTCCTCCACAGTGGACACCAGCACGGTGCCGGACTGCCTGCCGCGCAACGCCTCGCCGATGCGCTCGGTGTGCTTGGTGGCGGCGACCCGGGCGGTCAGCTCCTCGTCCACCGCGTCGGCCAGCTCTGCCGACGTGGTGACCAGCACGCTCGCGGCGAGCGGGTCGTGCTCGGCCTGGCTGACCAGGTCGGCGGCCACGTGCACCGGGTCGGCGGTCTCGTCGGCCAGGATCGCGATCTCCGTCGGGCCCGCCTCGGAGTCGATGCCGATCAGGCCGCGCAGCAGGCGCTTGGCGGCGGTGAGGTAGATGTTGCCGGGTCCGGTGACCAGGTCGACCGGGACCAGCTCGGCGCCGTCGGTGTCGGTGCCGCCGTAGGCCAGCAGCGCCACGGCCTGCGCCCCGCCGACCGCCCACACCTCGTCGACGCCCAGCAGCGCCGCGGCGGCCAGGGTCGTCGGGTGCGGCCGTCCGCCGAACTCGGCCTGCGGCGGCGAGCACAGCACCAGCGAGCCGACGCCCGCGACCTGGGCCGGGACGACGTTCATCACCACGCTCGACGGGTACACCGCGAGCCCGCCGGGGGCGTAGAGGCCGACGCGCTCGACCGGCACCCAGCGCTCGGTGACCGTGCCGCCGTCGACGACCGTCGTGGTCACGTCGGTGCGGCGCTGGTCGGCGTGCACCTTGCGGGCGCGGTCGATCGCCTCCTCCAGCGCGGCGCGCACGGCCGGGTCCAGGGTGGTCAGCGCGGCCTCGATCTCGGCGCGCGGCACGCGGACGCTCGCCGGGCGCACGCGGTCGAACCGCTCGGTGTACTCCAGGACCGCCTCGACCCCGCGCTCGCGGACCGCCTCGACCACCGGGCGGACCTGATGCAGCGCCGCGTCCACGTCGATCTCGGCACGCGGGAGCGTGGCTCGGAGTTCGGTGGCGGACGGCACGCGTCCACGCAGGTCGATGCGGTTCAACATGGGTCTAGGGTACGAGTTGGAACGTTGACGACGACCAGGGAGGTAGCCGGTGCTCCGGATCGGCTTGTGCCAGCTCACATCGAGTGCCGACCCCGCGGAGAACCTCGCCCCGATCCGCGAGGGCGTGGCGCGCGCGGCGGGCGAGGGGGCGCGGGTCGTGGTGTTCCCGGAGGCGGCGATGGCGCGGTTCGGGGTGCCGCTCGGGCCGCTGGCGGAACCGCTGGACGGGCCGTGGGCGAAGTCGGTGGCCGCGATCGCCGACGAGCACGGCGTGCTGGTGGTGGCCGGGATGTTCACGCCGTCGGACGACGGCCGGGTGCGCAACACGCTGCTCATCACCGGGCTCGGGCACCACCTCGGCTACGACAAGATCCACCTCTACGACGCGTTCGGGTTCCGCGAGTCGGACACGGTCGCGCCGGGCGCGTCGCCGGTGACCGTCGAGGTCGACGGCGTCACGCTGGGCTTCGCGACCTGCTACGACGTGCGGTTCCCGGAGCTGTTCCGCGCGCTGGCCGACCGGGGCGCGGCCGCGGTCGTGCTGCCGACGTCGTGGGGCGCGGGCGAGGGCAAGCGGGACCAGTGGGAGGTGCTGGTGCGGGCGCGGGCGCTCGACTCCGGCTGCTGGGTGCTGGGCTGCGGCCAGGCCGACCCGGCGGCGAGCGGGGTCGAGGTGAACCCGAAGGCGCCGACGGGCATCGGGTACTCGACGGTGGCGGACGGCTTCGGGCGCGTGCACGCCCAGCTGGGCGCCGGGCCGGAGTCGGTGGTCGTGGACATCGACCCGGAGGTCGCGGAAAAGGCCCGCAACGCGACGGGAGCGCTCGCCAACCGGCGGCTCTGAGGTGGGCGACTACCCGAAGCCGCACGACCCCGAGGCGCTGCAGCGTATGGCGCCGGAGTCGGCCCCGGTGGGCAGCACCGGCGCGCACGTGGTGGTCGACAACCTGGGGTACCGGGGCGTCACGGTCACCTGGCACCACCACTTCATCCTGACCACCGCGGCCGAGGAGGCCTGGAGCCGGGCGACCCGCACGGGCCGGACAGCGGCTGGTGCACACCATCGTGGTGACCGGCCGGACGCAGCCGACGCCGTGGTGGGACTGGTACACCACCCGGTTCGAGGAACGCCACGCCCGGTTGCGGGCGATGTGGAACCGGCAGCAGGGCGGCTAGGTGTACTTGGCCGTTAGGTTGGTGGCAGTCGGCTGGTGGGTGGGTGGCCGCCGAGTGCGTTGTGGCGGCGTTGAGTGTTGTAGTGCTCGAGCCAGGGCGCAAGCGCGGCGGCTCGTTCGGTGTTGCTG
>NZ_PQHY01000127.1:0-10734 GCF_003385175.1 Amycolatopsis ruanii | reverse complement strand
TCGTGGGGGTGGCCGAGGTGGCAGGCGGCACCGTGGTCGTCGGTTGGGCGGTGGTCGTGGTGGCCGGGGCGGGCGCGGGCTGCGGCGCGGCCGGGGTTTCCGTGCCGCACCCGGCCAGGACCAGGGACAGTGCCGCGAGGGCGAGGATGTGGTGGCGCATGCACCATTGGTAGCCAACCTCGCGGCCGCCCGCGCCGCCGTTGTCCGGTTCCTGCCGTCCGCGAAGAGACGGTCACACGCGCGGGCGGCGCACCCGCCGCGGCTCGGGCTCCGGGACCTCCGGCTTCAGCGGCGACACCGCACCCGGGTTCGCCACCTGCCACACCTCGCGGTCGAGCGTCTCCGGCTCCGGCGGGGTGGCCGCCTTCCCGGACATCACCACGGGCCGGTAGCCGGCGGCGGCCGGGTCGGCGACCGCGGACCGGCCCCGCAGCCGCGCGGGAACACCCGGCGTCGCCTGGCCGGCGCGCGTGCGCCGCTCCTCCCCCACCGGTGACACGCCCGATCGGCGGCCGGTCGTCGAGGCGGTGGTTCCCGGGATCATCGGCGGCATCATCATCGGCGGGACCATCGCCCCGGCCGTGCCGGGCGTGGCCGGTTTCGCCCCGCTCGCCAGGTCCGGCGGTTGCGGGGGCTGGGGCACCGGCGGCGCGCCGGTGAGCGGTACCGGGTGGGCGGCCCGCTCGATCCGGGCCGGCCCGGCCGCGGCACCCGCGGCCCCAGCGCCTCCGGCACCCGCGCCCCCGGACCCGATGCCTCCGGACCCGGCGCGCGGGCGTCTGGCGGCGGCACCGGACCGGGACCCGCCCGCCAGCCGGTGCGGCTCGGCCCGCCCGCCACGCGCGGGTGCACCCCCAGCGCCCGGCGCCGTCCGCCATCCGCCGGCCGGCACCGCCACCAGTCCCGGCATCGACACGCTCCCCGGCGGCAGCTGCGCGCCGGGCGGCCCGGGCGGTGCGGTGTCGCCGGTGAGCACGAACCCCGGCGGGGCGCAGCAGCCGGCGGGCTGGTCGCCCCCGGCCGCGGCCAGGACCGCCTCGGCGGCCGCGAGGAAGTACCGGTCCAGCTCGCCCAGGTGGCCCGCCGCTTCGGCGTGGCCGGCCGCGGTGCCCTGCTCCACCGTCCCGGCGACCTTGCCCCGGGTCAGCAGGAGCTGGGCGGCGAGGTCGTCGAGCGCGACCCAGGGCCGGGCGGCCGTGATCCGTCCGAGCACCTCGTCGACCGCGGCCCGGCACCGCTGCGCCCGCGCGGCGAACTCCGTCCCGGTCCCGTCCGTCCACTCCGGACGCAACCGGTCCAGCTCGCGGCCCAGCGCGTCGGAGGTGTCCCGCAGCTCGCGCGCCACGTCCCGCCACATCCGCGCGGCCTGCTCGACCCGCTCCAGGTGCGTGTGCGCCTCCACGTCGGCGAGCGCGAACTGCACCATGGCCGGCAGCTGTGCGTACTCCATCACTCCTCCACGAAGACGGACACGAACGCGCGCGCACCCGCGTGGTCACCGGCCTCGTAGTCCCGCGCCGCCGCGGCCGCCGCCTCCGCCAGCGCCCCCACCGCCTCGCGGGTCTCCAGCAGGAACCGCGCGAGCGCCAGGGTGGCCACGGCGTCGGCGGGGCCGGCCACCCCGCACGCCTGCATGCCACCGGCGCACGGAGCCGGGCCGGGCGGCTCGGCCACCGCGGCCGGCTCCAGCGTCCCGATCCGCGTGGCGAACTCGCGCATCGCCTCCGGGTTTCCGTCCAGCGCCTCACACATGAGCTCTCCGTTCACCGGTCGTCCTTGGCGAGCCAGGCCAGCTGCACCAGCCGCGGCGCGTGCCGCCGCCCGGTCAGCCACGCCCGGCCGGGCGGCAGCAGCTCCGGTTTCAGCCCGCCGAGCAGCGGCCCCTCGTCCTTGTCCCCGGACATCAGCAGCCCGGGTGAGCCGACGTCGCGCAGCCGGGACAGGAACGGTTCGAACAGCGCCCGGCTCGCGCCGCCGGTGCGGCGCGCCAGCACGACGTGCAGGCCGATGTCGCGCCCCTGGGACAACAGGTCCACCAGCGGCAGGAACGGGTTGTCGGTCTGGCTGACGACCAGGTCGTAGTCGTCGATCAGGACGAACAGCTCCGGGCCACGCCACCAGCCGCGGTCCCGCAGCTGCTCCGGGGTCACGTCCGGGCCGGGCAGCCGCACCCGCATCTCCTCGGCCACCTGCCGCATCAGCCCGCCGGTCGTCTCCCGGTCGGTGCCGTACCCGATGAGGTGCTCGGAGGCGACGTCGCCGAGCAGGCCGCGCCGGTGGTCGACGATGATCAGCCGCGCCCCGCTGGGTTCGTAGGCGTCGGTGATCGCGCGGGCCACCGAGCGCAGGAACGTCGTCTTGCCCGCCTCGGTGTCGCCGAACAGCACCACGTGCGGGTCGGCGCCGAAGTCCAGGTGGACCGTGCCGAAGTCGTGTTCGGCCAGGCCCACCGCCAGCCGGTGCGCCGCCGCGTCGTGCTCGCCGGCGAGCTGCGCGTAGGGCAGCTGCGCGGGCAACAGCCGCACGGGCGGCGCGGGCGGGCCGGACCAGGCCGCGACCACCGTGTCCACCAGCGCACGCACGCCGTCCCCGAGGTCGGCCGGATCGTCGCTGCCGTCGATGCGGGGCAGCCCGATCAGCATCTGGTGCCTGCTCGTGGTGACCCCGCGGCCCGGCGCGTCCTCGGGCACCTTGATGGCCGAGGCGCGGTCGACCATGCTGTCGATCGGATCGCCGATGCGCAGTTCCAGCTTGCTGCCGAACAGGTCGCGGATGTTCATCCGCAGGTCGAACATCCGGGCGGCGGAGACGATCACGTGGACGCCGTAGGACAGCCCGCGCGCGGCGATGTCGGTCACCGCCGCCTCCAGGTCCTCGAACTCGCCGCGCAGCGTGGACCACCCGTCGACGACGAGGAACACATCACCCCACGGGTCGGTGGTCCCGCGCCGCCGCCGGTAGGCCGGCATGCCGTCGATCTCCTCCTCGGCGAAGGCGCGCTCGCGCCGCGCGATCAGGGTGCGCAGCTCGGCGATGGTGCGCCGCACCGCGCCCGGGTTCTGCCTGCCCGCGACCCCGCCGACGTGCGGGAGGCCACGGATCGAGGACAGCGTCCCGCCGCCGAAGTCCAGGCAGTAGAACTGGACCTCGCGCGGGGTGTGGGTCAGCGCGAGGCTGGTGATGATCGTGCGCAGCGCGGTGCTCTTGCCCGACCGCGGCCCGCCGATCACCAGCACGTGGCCCGCCGCGCCGGACAGGTCGAGCACGAGCGGGTCGCGGCGCTGCTCCAGCGGGCGGTCGGTGATCCCGATGACGGCCTGCAGCGCGCCCGCGAGCCGTTCGTGCGAGCCGAATCCGCGGTCGTCGCGGTGGCTCAGGCCGGGCAGCAGCCCGTCGAGGGTGGGTGATTCGGCCAGCGGGGGCAGCCACACCTGGTGGGCGGGGGTGCCGCGGCCGCGCATGCGCTCGACGAGGATGTCCAGCAGGCTCTCGCCGACCGCGTCGTCCTCGTCCGGGGTCTCCGCGGCGGTGTCGGCGGGCAGCGCGGGCGCCAGGTACTGGGTGGTGTACTCCAGCAGGTCGAGCACGTCGTCGTCGCCGTGCTCGGCCGTCCCCGCGGCCGGGGCGCGGTGCACCCCGGAGACGTAGGCCGAGCGGAACCGCACCATGGATTCGTTGTCGCACTTGAGGAACCCGTGCCCGGGTGCGCGCGGGAGCTTGAACGCGTCGCCGGCGCCGAGGACCGTCCGGCTCTCCATCTCGGAGAACGTGCGCAGCCCGATCCGGTACGACAGGTGGGTTTCCAGGCCGCGCAGGCGGCCCTCCTCCAGCCGCTGACTGGCCAGCAGCAGGTGCACGCCGAGCGACCGGCCGACGCGTCCGATCTGGACGAACATGTCGATGAAGTCGGGCTTGGCCGACAGCAGCTCGCTGAACTCGTCGCAGATCACCAGCAGGGTCGGCACCTCGGGCAGCGGCGCGCCGGTGGCGCGGGCGCGTTCGTACTCGCGCAGCGAGGCGAAGTTCCCGGCCGCGCGCAGCAGTTCCTGCCTGCGCAGCAGCTCGCCGTTGATCGCGTCGGTCATGCGGTCCACCAGGTGCAGCTCGTCGGCGAGGTTGGTGATGACCGCGCTGGTGTGCGGGAGCTCGTCGAGCGTGGCGAAGGTGGCGCCGCCCTTGAAGTCGACGAGCGCGAAGTTGAGCGAGCTGGGCGGGTGCGCCACCGCGAGCGCGAGCACGATGGTGCGCAGCAGCTCGCTCTTGCCGGAGCCGGTGGCGCCGATCAGCAGCCCGTGCGGTCCCATGCCGTCCTGCGCCGACTCCTTGAGGTCCAGCTCGACCGGGGTGCCGTCGGTGGCGATACCGAACCGGATCCGCAGCCGGTCGCGGGTCGGGCGCTGCACCCAGGTGGCGCCGGGGTCGAACGCGCGGGGGTCGCCGATGTCGAGCAGCTCGGCCAGGTCGAGATCGGTGCTCAGGGGCTGCTCACCGCGCCCGGCCGCGGTGGCGCGCAGCGGCGCGAGCTGCCGGGCGATCGCCTCCGCCGCCGGGATGTCGAGGGCGTCGGCGTGGCCCAGCTCGACCGTGCCGTCGATGGTTTCGCCGGACAGCGCGCCGTCCGCCGCGACGTGCAGGACGATGGTCGCCGGGTCCAGGGCGCGCGGCGGCGGGGTGCGCAGGTCGACGAGCGTGACGCCGTCGAGGCCGCCGTCGGCCATCAGCTGGTCCGAGCCCGCGGTGGACCCGCCGTCGAGCACGACCACGACGTGCGGGAGGGCCTCGCGGTCGTCGAAGGCGGGGTCGAACCGCTTCCGCTCGCCGATCAGGTCGTCGATCATCGCCTCGATCGACACGATCGAGGTGGCCACCAGCCGCAGCGGGCCCGCCGCGTCGGTCCGCTCCGGGTGCAGGGCGTGCGGCAGCCACTTGAGCCAGTCCCACGCCGGCTGCGCGGTGTGCGCGGGGCAGGCCGCGATCCGCAGGTCGTCCGGCGACTGCAGCGACGCCAGCTGCACCAGCACCGCCCGCACCAGCGCCGCGCCGCGGGCGGGGTCGCCGGTGACGTGGATGCGGCTGAACCCGTTGACGGCCATGGCCAGCGGCAGCCCGGGCACGGCGGTGTAGGTGGTGAGGAAGCGGCGGAGCGCGAGCGCGGACAGCGGTTCCAGCTGCTCCAGGGGTTTGGCCTCCGGTGGCACCAGGGTCATCGCGGGGCGTTGCGGGCCGGTGCCGATGCGGGCGACGCCGAAGTCCGCGTCGAGCGGGCGCCGTTCCCACAGCCGGTGGCTGGCGACGAGGGTCAGCAGGGACTCCGGTTCCGGGTGCAGGTAGACCATGGCGTCGCGCTGCTGGTGGATGGCGCGGGTCAGCCGCAGCCGGTGCTGGCCGAGGTGGCGGAGGTAGGCCCGGCGTTCCTGGGCCATCTCGCGTTTGCCGGGGCCGGCGGAGTTGAGCAGCGACACGGCGATCATGCCGAGCATGCCGACGCCGAACAGCCCGAAGACGACCAGCCGCAGCACCCCCGAGCCGCGCCCGAAACTGCCGGTGAACAGCAGCATCATCGCCGCCATCATGGCGATCATCGGGATCACCATCAGCACCTGCGTCCACTGGCGGCCCGCCGGGCGCGGGATCTCCGGCGGCGCGTCGAGGATCAGCTCACCCGAGGGCTGCTCCGGCGCGGGACGGCGAACCGGCCTGCGCACGACGACGGTCCCCATCGCGTCTCCCCTCTCGCTGGTGGACACCGATCATCCCCGGGACCGGCTCCGGCGCGGACGGTGATGGCAGGAACGTGCCGCGGCCGGTCGGGCCGGGCCTGCGCCAGTGACCGCCAGGAAGAACTCCCGGAAGCGGGCGAACCGGTCGATCTCCTCATCGGCCGGCCACAGCAGGGTGGGAGCCCACCGGGCTCGTCGTGGGTCCGCCGACAGCCCCGGGCCAGCGCTTCGTTGGCGAGCCGGGCGTGCTCGCGCATCTCGGCCATCTGCTGGGTGTGGACCGCCTGTTCCCCGCGGCCGGCCGCGCCGGCCGCTTCGGGTGGCCTGGCTGCCGGGCTCTCTGTGCCACGAGCCGTCCAGGTCGCCCGCAGCGCGGTGCGCGGCATCGCGGCCGGGTGGCAGGAACGTGCCGCGGCGCCGCACGCGTGTCCAGCGGCCGGCGATGCTGGGCCCATGGAGCTGCCGACCATCGACCACGAGGCCCGCCGCGCCAGTTACCGGCGGCTGCGTGACGACCTGCTGGAGATCCGGGCCCGGATCGCCGACGTCACCGCCACCGCCGACTCGCCGGACGGCCTGATCAGCGCGACGGTCGCCGGCCGGGGCGAGCTGACCGAGCTGCACCTCGACCCGCGCCTCTTCCGGTCACCCGACTCGAAGGCGCTCGCCGCGTCCATTCTGGACACGATCCGGGACGCCGTGGACGACAGCCGCGAGCAGATCACCGAGATCACCCGGGAGTACCTGCCGCCCGGCGCGCCTGGCAGGAACGTGCCGCGCCCGCCCGCCGGCGGCCGTGCCCGGCCTAGCGTCGGGGGCGGCGAAAGCCGCGGAAACGGAAGGAGAATCCAGTGACCGGTAACGGTCTGTTGGACGCCAACACCGAAACCCTCAGCAGGGTGGTGCAGATGGCGGCCGTGGTGGTCCAGGAAATCGAATCGCAGCGCGGGAAGCTCGACGGGGAGGTGAACGCCGTGATTCCCGCGCAGTGGAGCATGGATCAGTCGCAGTCGCTGGTCGCGGCCCACAAGAAGTGGGACGCGGCGATCCGCAACCTGTGCGAGAAGCTGCAGAAGCTGGGCGAGGACACCCAGTTCGCGGTGAACGACTACATGGACGTCGACCAGCAGGGCGCCCGGTGCTTCAACGGCGCCGGCGACGGCGGGTCCGGGTTCGGCGGCTCCGGCCTCGGATCCGGGTCGGGCTTCGGCGGCGGCGCCTCGGGCGCCGGTGACGGCTCGTCCGGCCAGACCTACGCGTTCGCCGGCGTGCTGCGCGCCCTGTGACCGGGCACCACACAACGGAAAGGAGTTGACTCGTGACCCGTAAACTCGCGATGTTCGGTGCGCTGGACGGCCTGTCGTCCAGCATGAACGGCTGTGTGCAGGGCGTGCAGCAGTCGATCGATTCCTGGCGTCAGGCCTCCGGGATGGGCGAGAGCGACTGGCTCGACGCGGCCGGCGGGCAGTTCGCCGAGATCAGCAGGGCCTGCCAGCAGGTGATGGCCGCGGGCCAGGAACTGCTGCAGGCGATGAACCAGGGCGTCCAGACCTGCAACCAGGAGAACATGGGCGCGGTGCAGCGCTCGTGTGCCCGGCTGGGTGCCTGAGCCACGAACGTGATGTCCCGGTGCGCACCACGCGCACCGGGACATCCGTACCGAGGAGCCTGACATGGGTGAGGCAACATCCGGCGGTGGCGGCACCGCGACGGCACCGCGGAACGACGCGCCCGCGAGCACCCCGGAGTCTGCCGAGACGCGGCAGGGCGCGGGCGAGCAGAACGGGGGCTCGCCCCCGGCCGGCGAACCGGCATCGGACAGACCGGCGGCCGAGAACACCCCGGCCGGCGAGAACACACCGGGTGCCGAACAGCGGGACAGCACCGGCCGTCCGGACGAGTCCACTGTGGACGGCGCGGAGAAGACCGGTGGGGTCGCGGGAGACATCCTCACGGACGTGCCGCCCCCGGACCCGCAACCGGTGCAAGCCGCGCACGACGGGTGGGCACCCGTCGCCGAGCGAGCGGACCAGACCGGCGAGGAAGCCCGGGCCGGGACGCGGGAGCTGCCCGGCGCCTGGCGGGACGGCAGCGGCGCCGCCATGTCCGAGCGCGCCGAGTCCACCCTGCGGGAGACCGACGAGGTCGCTCAGGACGCGCGGACCGTGACCGGCACCTTGGCGACCATCCGGGACGACTACGCGCGCACCCGTACCGACATGGAGAACGTGGCACGGCAGGCGGACACCGACGCGGGGCTCGCCCACGCGACGATGGGCCCCGGCCCGGAGACCGACCTCGCCACCGAGCGGGTCAAGCAGACCGCACGCGAGACGAACCTGCGGCTGCGCACCGAGACCGCGCGGAACGCGGACGCGGCCTGGGCGAACGTCCGCCTCGCCGGAGCGGAGCAACCGCCCGGAACCGGGGACGCCGGTCAACCGGCGCCGGAACCCGGCGGCCCCGTCCCGGACGCCGCCCGCGAACTCGACGACGCCCAGCGCGCGCTCGACCAGGCTGCCCGCTCCGACGTCGTCGCGAACCTCCCCACCCCGCCCACGGACGAGGAACTGCTGCGCGACTACCAGACCGGGGACGACAGGATGTTGCCGATCCTGGGCGAAAAGCTCACCCCCAGCGAGCTGTGGGCGAGCACGAGGGAGGACATCACCGGCATCCCGCTCCTCGACGCGATGGTCGTGAACCCGCAGAACACGATCCGCCACCTCGGCGTCAAGGAGGAGGCCGAGACCGCCGGCGAGCAGAGCTTCCCGGATCCGGACGGCCCCGGACCCGAGGGCGGCCGCGCGGGCACCGGCGAAAACCACCGCGACGCGTTCCGCCACGCCTACTGGAACGCGCTGATGACCAGGGAGTTCGGCGAGAATTCGGCTGAGCAGGTCGGCACCGGGCACGAGCGGCGGCCCGAAGACCCGGTCGACAAGCAGCCCCCGCTGTTCGCGGAACGGCAGGAGGCGATGGACCTGTACAACAACTCGATCGGCCGCCGGATCGCGACGGAGCTGGGGCCCCAGGCCACGGACGCGGACGTCCGGGCCGTGATCGAGCAGGCGATCCGCGACGGGAAACTGGTCGTGTTCAACCAGGATCACACCGGCCTCGTGCCCAGCGGCGGCGCGGAGGACTTCCCGCGGTGAGGGTCTCCGGCGGCGTGCGGGCGTGGATCGTCCGCACGCCGCTGTGCCGTGCTCACTGTCCACGGTCAGGTCCGGCCGGGCGTCCCCCAGGCCCGCGGGCCCACGTCCTCCGGGCGGTGATGGCCGGAACCGGTCACCGTCCACTGTGCCCCTCCCGCGGCCACGACACTGGAGCACCGAGACTCCGAGCAAATCGGCGACGGTTCAGGGGAGTGCAAAGGTGCCCGAGTCATCAGGAAACGGCGGCAACCCACCGGCCGGGGCCGCACCGGCGCCCGCCGAGGGCGCACCCGCGGAACCGGCCAAGACCGCACCGGCCGAACCCGCGCCGGCGGAGCAAACCCACGACGCACCGGCGGAACCTGCCGAGCAGGCACCGGCGAACTCGGCCGAGCAGGCACCGGCGGATTCGGCCGAGCCCGCGTCCGCACCGGCCGCGGATCGGGAAGAACCCCGGACCGAGCCGGACCAGCAGGCGCCATCACGCAACGACAACTCCGCCCCGGGCGACACTCCCGGCGGTGAACTCGGCAAGCGCGTCTTCGGCGAGAACCCGCTGTCCGACGCCGACACCGGCGCGATGACCGAGGCCGGCGACCAGGCGACGCGGACCGCGGAGAACCTGCGTGGCACCGCCGAGGACACCACCCGCGCGACCGGCGAGGCGGACTGGCGTGACCCGGCGGGGCAACAGCACGCCGAGCAGGTCAACGCCCAGGCCGCCGACGCCGCCGCGCTCGGCGACGGCATGGACGCGCTCGGCCGGTACCTCGGCGAAGGCGCCCGGATCCAGGACGGCGTCCGCTCGACGCGGGTGGGCGAGGTCGACCAGGACAACCCGGTCTACGAACTGGCGGGCGCGACCCTGCCCCCGCCGGAGAGCGACGCCACCCAGAACCGCGTGGCCCGCGACGCGATCACCCGCGACCGCGAGCTGATCGACCAGGGCACGGAACTGATGCGCCGGGCAGGCGAACAGTTCATGCACGGCACCGAGCAGGCGTTCGGGGCGCTGCGCGAACCGACCGAGCAGGTCAGCCAGGCCCTCCGGGAACAGGGCTGGAGCGTCACGCCGGTCCAGTACGAACGGGGACCGGTGGAGCGCCCGCACCGGCTGGAAACCACCGTCGCGGAAGGGAAGAACGGGTGGCGGGAGCGCTTGTCCGGGGCGAACAAGACGGGCGACAACGCCGAGCGCAGCAAGCTGACCGATCCGTCTGCGGTCGTGAACTACGACGCGGTGCGGGACGCGTCCATCCAGCTCGATTCCGGGCAGCGCAACCTGGAACTCGCCGGCAAGGACGTGCCCGTGCACGTCACGGCCGACGCCACGGCGTGGCGCAGCGACCAGTTGCCGAACCAGGGCGGGTGGTACACCGAGTACCTGGACACGCCGACCCCCAAGGCGGGCCGCTTCGAAGGCAAGGCCGCGTGGGGAGCCGGATCGTCGCTGGTCGGGCGCGCCACCGTCGGCGACGTGACCGTGGTCGGTGACGTCACCGCCTCGGTGGGCCTGGAGGGCAAGGCGAAACTCGACGTGGGACCGCGGTTCTTCGGTGGTGAGCTCGGCGGTTCGGTCGGGGTGCGGGCCGGTGCCGGCGGGTTCGCCGAGTACGGCGGGATCGGCGTGGGTGGCCGCGCCGAACGGATCCTCGGGCTCGGGCTCGAGGGTGGCGTCAGCTTCGGGGTGAACGAGAACAACCAGTGGGTGGTCGGCGGCAAGATCGGCGCCGCGCTCGGGATCGGCGGGAAGGTGGAGGGGCACATCGTCATCGATCCGGGCGGGGCGGGCCGGACGCTGGCCGATCTGGGATCGGCGATCGCCGAGGGCTTCCGCAACCCCGGCCCCGCGATCC
>NZ_PQHY01000126.1:0-10845 GCF_003385175.1 Amycolatopsis ruanii | reverse complement strand
ACCCCGCCCCCGCCGCGGCTTGACAATCACATAGGGACACCCCCCCGTGAAGAGGGGCCACCCCAAAAAACGACGAAGGCCGGGACCCGCGAACGCTCTTCGCGTGCAGGTCCCGGCCTTCGGTCGAGTGGAGGTGCCGGGAATTGAACCCGGGTCCTCTGGCGCCTTGCCTAGGCTTCTCCGTGCGCAGTTCGCTCTGCCTCTACTCGGCCCCACCGGTCACGCGAACAAGCCGGTGTGACGGGCCCAGCCGCTGTGGGTTTCCCTTCCGGTCCCCGCGGCCAGGTCCGGAAGGTGAGCCTCCTAGCTGATGCCGGCTACCGGGACGGAGGCGCTCCCGGGCCGACAGACTCGCACTCGCTCAGGCAGCGAGGGCGAAGTCGCGCTGACTATTAGTCTTGGCGCTTATTTGGTTACGACGACGCTTAACGGTGGTCTCTCGCCTGCACCGGCACGCTTCCCTTGACTCAACGTCCAGAGTCGAAACCGTTCACCCCCTTGATGGTGTTCCGTTACCAGCATAACGCCCGCGGCAACCGGGTTTGTTCCGCACCGGGTGGGGTTGTCCCTACCCCGGCGACGCCCGCGCGCCCCATGGTCCACCAGCGGAAATCTCGCGATGCTGGTTCCGTGCTGCTGAGAGAGGAACGGATCATGGGGCCGACGTATTCCGCGCTGGACGGCACTCGCCCGCGCCCGCCGGTGCTCGGCGCGCTCGGGTACCTGCTGAGCAACCTGCCGCTGGGCGTCGCCGGGTTCGCCCTGATGGTGACGCTGTTCACCGCGGGCCTGGGCACCGCGATCGTGTGGGTGGGCCTGCCCGTCCTCGGCCTCGCGGTGCTGATCGCCCGCGCGGCCGGGCGGTTCGAGCGCGCCCGGGTGCACCGGATGCTCGGCACCTACGTCGTGACCCCGTACAAGCTGCTGCCGGAGTTCGGCCTCCGGGCCCGCTGGCGTGCGCGGCTGACCGACGGCGCGACCTGGCGGGACGCCCTCTACCTGGTCCTGCTGCTGCCGCTCGGGATCGCCGAGTTCACGATCATGGTCGTCTTCTGGTCGGTCGGGCTGGCCGCGACGGCGCTGCCGTTCTACTGCCAGTACCTGCCCGGGGGCGCGTACTTCTTCCCCTCGGGTGACGCGCGGTGGATCGTGGTCGACTCGCCGGTCGACGCGCTGCCGTGGGCCGCTCTCGGGCTGGGAGTGGTTGCCGTCGCGATCAGCGTGACCCGGGCGCTGGGCACCGCCCACGCGTTGTTCGCCCGCGCCATGCTCGGCCCCGGCCCGCGCGCCCGCCGGCTCGCCGAATCCGCCACCGACCAGCCGAACACGGTGGCATGATGAGCCCCGTGGCCGGTGAACACGGGCCGATCGAGCAGCCGCGCCCGGGGGCCGCGAAGTCGATCGTCTACATGATCTCTTCCTTCGCGCTGCGCCTGGTCCAGTTCGTGCTGGTCGTGGTGCTCGGTCTGGTCGGGATCGCGACGACGGTGATCTGGGTCGGCATCCCCATCCTGCTGCTGACCACGAGCATGGTGCGCGGGTTCGGCAACCTGGAGCGCCGCTGGGTGCGCAAGATGCTCGGCACTCCCCTGCCGCCCGCCGACCGCGCGCCGGTCGAGGGCGGGGTGCTGCGGCGGTGGCGGATGCGCCTGGTCGACGGCACGACGTGGCGGGACCTCGCCTACCTGCTGGTCGCGTTCCCGCTGAGCGTCGTGGAGTTCGTTATCGGCCTCGCGTCGATCGTGCTGGTGCCGATGGCGATCTGGGTCGCGCCGTGGATCGGCTGGGTGCACGGTTCGCTGGCGGTCGCCCTGCTCGGCCCGAACCGCGCCGAACGGCTGCGCGTCAAGGCACAGCAGTTGCAGGCGTCGCGGGCGCGCGGGGTGGACGCCGCCGAGGCCGAGCGCCGCCGCATCGAGCGGGACCTGCACGACGGCGCCCAGCAGCGGCTGGTGGCGGTGGCCATGAACCTGGGCCGCGCCAAGAACAAGCTGGACCGGGAACCGGAGGCCGTCCGCGCGCTGATCGAGGAGGCGCACACCGACGCCAAGCTCGCGGTGTCGGAGCTGCGGGACCTGGCGCGCGGCATCTACCCGGCGGTGCTCGGCGACCGCGGCCTGGACGCGGCGCTGTCCGCGCTGGCCGCGAAGACGCCGATCCCGGTGGAGGTGACGGTCGACATCGAACCGCGCCCGCCGGCCGCCGTGGAGACCACCGCGTACTTCATCGTCGGCGAAACCCTGACGAACGTCGCCAAGCACTCCGGCGCGACGGAAGCGCAGGTCAAGGCCTGGCGCACGGACGACAAGGTGATCATCGAGATCACCGACAACGGGCACGGCGGGGCCGAGGTTCGGCCCGGCGGCGGGCTGGCCGGGCTGGCCGACCGGGCCGCGACGATCGACGGTGTGATGACGGTGGTGAGTCCCCAGGGCGGGCCGACGGTGGTCCGTGCCGACCTGCCGTGTACCTGGTGACCCGGTTCGTGAGTGAATAGGGCGAATTCGCTCACGAACTGGGGGTTGGCGGAATGCGTGTGGTGATCGCCGAGGACGAGGGCCTGCTGCGGGCCGGGGTCGAGCGGTTGCTCGCCGACGAGGGCATCGACACGGTCGCCGCGGTGGACACCGGCGACGCGCTCGTCGGGGCCGTCACCGAACACAAGCCGGACCTGGCGATCGTGGACGTCCGGATGCCGCCGACGTTCACCGACGAGGGCCTGCGGGCCGCGCTGGCCGCCCGCGAGGCGGTGCCGGGCCTGCCGGTCCTGGTGCTGTCGCAGTACGTCGAGGAGAGCTACGCGGTCGAACTGCTGTCCGGCGGGGCCGGCGGCGTCGGCTACCTGCTGAAGGAACGCGTGGCCGACGTGGCCGACTTCCTCGACGCGGTCCGCCGGGTCGCCCGGGGCGGCACGGCCATCGATCCGGAGGTGATCGCGCAGGTCATGGCCCGGGGACGGAAGAACCCGCTGGACGCGCTGACCGCGCGGGAGTCCGAGGTGCTCGGGCTGATGGCGCAGGGCCTGTCCAACTCGGCGATCGCCGCGACGCTGGTCGTCTCGCACGGCGCGGTCGAGAAGCACATCGGCAACATCTTCGCCAAGCTCGGGCTGGAGGCCAGCGCCGAGGAGCACCGCCGGGTCCGCGCGGTCCTCACCTACCTCGGCCGCCCCTAGCGGGTCCAGGGCGGCACGATCGTGGTGCCGCCCACGGCGCCGACCATCCCGATCGACGTGCACACCGTCGCCTGCGCCGGTTCCGTGCCCGGGTTGTCCAGCCGGAACAGGGTGTCCGGCGGGACGATCATGGCGTCTCCTGGGGCGAGCGGGTGCACCTCACCGCCGAGGGAGAGTTCGAGCACGCCCGACTGGAGCACGAACACCTCCTCACGGCTCACCGAGTGCTCCTCGCCGGTCGTCCCCGGCGCGAGTTCCAGCAGCCACACGGCGAGCTCGGCGGATCCGCGACTGGGCACGGCGAGCGGCCGGAACACCGCGCCGCCACGTTCGAACCGCGGTGCTTCCGCCAATGTCGCGACGGGCATGTCTACCTCCAAGTAGTCAAGCAGCTTTACCAGTAATAAGGTAAAGGAGCTTGACCATCTAGTCAAGGAGCTTGACCATGACCGCTGGCGACATGCCGGGCCTGCTCGCGCTGACCTTCCGCGCGCTGATGGACGAGATCCACGAACGCCTCGCCGAGGAGGGATTCGGCGACATCCGTCCCGCGCACGGCTTCGCGTTCCACTTCCTGTCCCACCGCGCCGCCACGGCCGTCGAGCTCGGCGAGCACCTCGGCATCACCAAACAGGCCGCCGTGCAGCTCGTCGACGAGCTGGCCACCCGCGGCTACGTGGAACGCCGTCCGCACCCCACCGATCGCCGCAGCAGGCTGGTCGTCCTCACGCCGCGCGGCTGGCAGTGCGTCGACCGGGTGGTGGCGCTGTCCAAGGAGGCCGAGGCGCGGTGGGCGAACCTGATCGGCGACGGGGATTTCGCCCGGGTGCACCAAGGCTTGTCGGCGTTCGCCGCCGAGGCGGCCCGACATCGGAGGGTCACCGTGCGCCCGGTGTGGTGAATCGCTCCTCACCCGTTCTGACGGCGGCGCCCGGTCCGCCGCTCACCTACCATGGGCGGACGTCGACATTTTCCCGCACGAGGAGGGCGCCATGACCGAAGAGAACGTCCGGTTCTTCGGCGGCCCCCTCGACGGCCGGGTCCAGACGCTCGACGACCCGGTGAGCGGCACGGTCATGCGGCACGTCCACCTGCACGAGGGCCCCAAGATCGAGACCTTCTACCAGCTCGGTTTCACGCCGGAGGCCGGCTGGGAGTACCGGCTCTGCGGCCTGCCCGCCTCCGAGGTCGACGAGGCTCGCGAGCTGTAGGTAGGGCACACCCCACCACGGTCCTGCACCTGTCCCCCGCCCCAAGACGGCGGTCTGCCCCGCTGTGCCGGACACCCGTTCCGACCAGGCTGAACGCATGCGAACAAGCATGCGGCCGGCCCCGGCGGGAGCCCGCGACACCTTCCTCGACGTGGTCCGCGCGACCGCGATCCTCGCCGTCATCGGGCAGCACTGGCTGATGCCCGTGCTCAGCTACGACGACGGCCACCTCGCGACCGGCAACGCGCTGGCCACCCCCGGCTGGTGGGCCCTGACCTGGCTGTCCCAGGTCATGCCGATGGTGTTCTTCGCCGGTGGCGCGGCCAACCTGATGTCGATGCGCCGCGCCGCGTCGACCCGCGATTGGCTGTCCACGCGCCTCAAGCGCCTGCTGATCCCGGTGCTGCCGCTGTTCGCGGTGTGGCTGCTCGCCCCGGACCTGCTGCGCGACCTGGGCGCGCCGGAGCAACCGGTGCAGATCGCGGGCGCGATCGCCGGGCAGTTGCTGTGGTTCCTCGCCGTCTACCTGATCACCGTCGCCGCGACGCCGCTCATGCTGGCCGCGCACCGGCGCTGGGGCCTGGGCGTGCCGCTGGTGCTGACCGGGCTCGCGCTGATCGTCGACTTCGGACGGTTCGAGGTGTTCGGCCCGCTCGGCTACGCCAACGCGGTGTTCGTCTGGCTCGCGGTGCACCAGCTCGGTTTCTCCTACGCCGAGGGGCGTCTGGGCACGGTGAGCCGTCGCGGGGCGGCCGGGCTGGCCGTGGCCGGGTTCGGGGTGACCGCGCTGGCCGTCGCGTTCGGCCCGTACCCGGCGAGCATGATCGGCATGCCGGGCGCGCCGGTGTCCAACATGAGCCCGCCCACCGCGGTGCTGATGAGCCTCGCCGTGGGGCAGGTCGGGTTCTGGCTCGCGCTCAAGCCGACGCTGGCCACCCTGGCGCAGCGCCCCGCCGTCGCCGCCGTGCTGCGCTGGAGCGGGCCGCGGTTCATGAGCCTGTACCTGTGGCACATGCCGGCGCTGGTCGTCGTCGCGGGCATCGCGGTGCTCGGGTTCGGTTACGCGACACCGGAACCCGGCAGCGCGGACTGGTTCGCCGTCGCCCCGCTGTGGGTCGGCGCCGCCGCCGTCGTGCTGGCCGGCCTGCTGAAGGCGTTCGGCCGCTTCGAAACCCGGCCCAGCCCGGCCGGTGCCGTCCCGGCCGGACAGCTCGCCGCGGCCGCCGTGCTCGGCTCGGCCGGACTGCTCGGCCTGGCCGCGAAGGGGTTCACCACCCCGCTGGGCAGCGGGACGCTCTCCGGTCCGATGCCCTGGGTCGCGCTGGTGCTGGCCGCCTTGGTGCTGGCGTCGAAACCGGTGCGGGTCGCGGTCAGACGTTGAGCAGCTTCGCCGGGGTGTCGTGCAGGACGGCCCGCAGGAAGTCGTCCCCGAGGCGGTCGTCGGCAGCCCAGCCGGCGACCGCCCGCAGTTGCGTGGCGTAGGAGTAGGGGATGTTCGGGAAGTCGGTGCCGAGCACGATCCGGTCGGCGATGTCCGCCAGCCGGCTGGTCCAGTCCGGCGGCAGCGGCATCAGCTTCTCGGTGAACGGGACGCCGACCATCGTGGTGTCCAGGTGGACGCGCGGGTACCGCTCGACGAGCGCGAGCGCCTCGTCGTACTCGGGCATCCCGGCGTGCGCGAGCACCGCGGTCAGCCGCGGATGCCGGGCCAGCACCTCGCCGAACACGTCGAGCCCGGTGTGCGGGCCGGGTTCGGGCCCGTGTCCGGCGTGGACGACGACCGGCACGCCGGCGTCGGCGAGCGCTCCCCACGCCGGGTCGAGCAGCTCGTCCCGCGGGTCGTAGGCGCCGACCTGGACGTGCGCCTTGAAGCAGCGGGCGCCGGCCTGCAGCGCCTCGGCGACGTAGGTGGCGGCCGACGGTTCCGGGTAGAGCGTCGCGGTGGGCACCGCGGCCGGGACGCGCTCGGCGAACTCACGCAGCCAGCCGTTGAGCCACTCGGCCATGCCGGGCTTGTGCGGGTAGGCCAGCGGCGCGTACCGCAGCACCCCGAACGACTCGAGCAGCGCGACCCGCTCGTCCTCGGTCACCCGGTACTGGATGGGCCAGTCGTAGCCGGTGCGCTCACCGATGCGGTCGAAGTAGGCCCAGACCTTGACCAGCATCCGCTCGGGCAGGAAGTGCAGGTGCAGGTCGACGAGGCCGTCCAAGCCCAGGCCGCGCACCCAGTCGCGGATGTCCTCGTCGCGCTCCGGCCCCACCTAGCGGCGGCCCTTCAGCGCCCGCCCCATGGCGCGGGTCATCTCGCGCTGGGCGTCCCGCTTGGCCAGGTCCTGGCGCTTGTCGTAGGCCTTCTTGCCCTTGGCCAGCGCCAGCTCGACCTTGACCTTGCCGTCCTTGAAGTACATCGACAGCGGGACGAGCGAGAGCCCGCCCTCCTTGGTCTTGCCGATCAGCTTCTCGATCTCGCCCTTGTGCAGCAGCAGCTTCCGCTTGCGCCGCGACTCGTGGTTGGTCCACGTGCCGTGCTCGTACTCGGGGATGTGGACGTTGCGCAGCCACACCTCACCGTCGTCGACGGTGGCGAACGCGTCGACCAGCGAGGCGCGGCCCGCGCGCAGGCTCTTCACCTCGGTGCCCACCAGCGCGATTCCGGCCTCATAGGTGTCCAGCACCGCGTAGTCGTGCCGCGCGCGGCGGTTCGACGCGATCACCTTGGAGCCTCGTTCCTTGGGCATAGGTCCAGGTTATCCCACACGTCCCGGCTGGAGCACGGCGTTAATGCCGCACGTAGAGCCGCAGCGTCAGGTACCCGGTGGTGGCCGAGATGATGATCGACGCCAGCAGCAGCCACGGCGCCACCACGATCACGTCCAGCACCTGGATGTTCGGGATGATCCCGCCGGTGACGGACAGGATGCGGTCGATGAACGCGAACTTCGCCGCGATCAGGCCGCCCACCGCGATCGCCCAGCCGATGACGCCGGTGACCACCGCTTCCAGGAGGAACGGCAGCTGCGTGTACCAGCGGGTGGCGCCGACGAGCCGCATGATGCCGACCTCGGTGCGCCGGGTGAACGCCGAGATCTGCACGGTGTTGGAGATCAGCAGCAGCGCGGCGAGCGCCTGGATGAGGGCGATGACGAACGTGCCGTCGCGGACGCCGCCGAGGACGCCGAAGAAGCGGTCGAGGAACTGCTTCTGGTCGTCGACTCGGGACACGCCCGGGCGGGTGCCGTACTCCTGGGTGATGACGTCGCTGCGGCTCGGGTCCTTCAGCTTGACCTGCAGCGACGCCGGCAGCGCCTCGGGGCGGGCCGACTGGACCAGGATGGGGTTGTCCTGGAAGAGCTTCTTGAACCGCTCGTAGGCCTCGTCGCGGTTTTCGAACACGACGGACTCGACGGCCGGGTTGCTGTTCAGGTCGGCCAGCAGTCCGCGGCACGGGTCCTGGGCGCAGGTCTTGTCGTTGGCGCTGACGTCCTGCGTGAGATACAGCGAGACCTCGACGTCGGCCATGTAGTTGACCTGCATCTTGTCGATGGTCCGCACGATCAGCAACCCGCCGCCGAGCATGCCGAGCGAGATGGCCGTGGTGATGATCATCGCGATGGTCATCGTGATGTTGCGGCGCAGGCCGGTGAAGACCTCGCTGAACACGAAACTGGCACGCATCGGGGAGCTGGTTCCTCAGGTCGGGGGCTGGCGGGGTTCGGGGTGACTATCGGCCGACGCCGTACACGCCCCGGGCGTCGTCGCGGATCACCTTGCCGAGCTGCAGCTCGACGACCCGGCGCCGCATGGAGTCCACGATGGAGTGGTCGTGGGTGGCCATCAGGACGGTGGTGCCGGTGCGGTTGATCCGCTCCAGCAGCAGCATGATGTCCTGGCTGGTGTCGGGGTCGAGGTTCCCGGTGGGCTCGTCGGCCAGCAGCACGAGCGGCCGGTTGACGAACGCGCGGGCGATCGCCACCCGCTGCTGCTCACCACCGGACAGTTCGTGCGGCATCCGGTCGGCCTTCCCTTCCAGCCCGACCAGCTCGAGGACCTCCGGCACCACCTTCTTGATGGTGTGCTTCGGCTTGCCGATGACCTCGAGCGCGAACGCGACGTTCTCCGCGACGGTCTTGTTGCCGAGCAGCCGGAAGTCCTGGAAGACGCAGCCGATGGTCTGCCGCAGGCGGGGGATCCGGCGGCGGGCCATCTTGGCGACGTCGAAGTTGGACACGAAGACCCGGCCCTTGGTGGGGACCTCCTCGCGCAGCAGCAGGCGCAGGAACGTCGACTTGCCGGACCCGGAGGGCCCGATCAGGAAGACGAACTCGCCCTTGTCCACGTCGACCGACACGTTCTCGAGTGCGGGACGCGTCGACGTCTTGTAGACCTTGGAGACACTGTCGAGCCGAATCACGGTGGGCCATACTACCCACGCGCGTCGTCAAGCCCGGGTTGGCCTATTGCGTAGGTCTCAGCGGTTACTCCCACCCGTCGCCCGCCCCACCCGCACAAGGAGGCGCTCCGCGCCGCTGATCAGGCAGAAGTGCCTTGCTTGCGCCAGCGGATACCGGCCTCGAGGAAGTCGTCGATCTCCCCGTCGAGCACGGAGCTGGGGTTACCCACCTCGTGTTCGGTGCGCAGGTCCTTGACCATCTGGTACGGGTGCAGAACGTAGTTGCGCATCTGGTTGCCCCAGCTGCTGCCGGAGTCCTTGAGGGCGTCGAGCTCGGCGCGCTCCTCCTCCTTCTTCTTGAGGAGGAGTTTGGCCTGGAGGACCTTGAGCGCGGCGGCCTTGTTCTGCAGCTGCGACTTCTCGTTCTGGCACGAGACGACGATGCCGGTGGGCAGGTGGGTGATACGCACCGCGGAGTCGGTGGTGTTGACGCTCTGCCCGCCGGGGCCGGAGGAGCGGAACACGTCGACCCGGATGTCCTTCTCCGGGATCTCGACGTGGTCGACCTCCTCGACCTCGGGCAGCACCTCGACGTGGGCGAACGACGTCTGGCGGCGGCCCTGGTTGTCGAACGGCGAGATCCGGACGAGCCGGTGGGTGCCCTGCTCGACGGAGAGGGTGCCGTAGATGTAGGGGGCCGCGACCTTGAAGGTGGCCGACTTGATGCCGGCCTCTTCGGCGTAGGAGATGTCGTAGACGTCGGTCGGGTAGCCGTGGCGCTCGGCCCAGCGCAGGTACATGCGCAGGAGCATCTCGGCCCAGTCGGCCGCGTCGACGCCGCCGGCTTCCGCGCGGATGGTGACCACCGCGTTGCGGTCGTCGTACTCGCCGGAGAGCAGGGTGCGGACCTCGAGGGCGTCCACTTCCTTGGCGAGGCGGGTCAGGTCGCCTTCGGCCTCGGCCTTGCTGGCGTTGTCGCCCTCGGCTTCGGCGAGTTCGTGGAGCACCTCGAGGTCGTCGAGCCGCTGGCGCAGTTCGGTGACCCGGCGCAGCTCGGCCTGCCGGTGGGACAGCTGGCTGGTGACCTTCTGCGCGGCCTCCGGGTCGTCCCACAGGTTGGGGTTGGACGCCTGCTCTTCCAGGTCAGCCACCTGGGCGCGCAGGGCGTCGAGGTCCATGACGGACTCGACCTGCGCCAGTTTGCCGGCGAGGTCCTTCAGGTCGGCTGCGAAGTCACCACTCACAACCTTCAAGGTTACGGCACGGGGCGCGGCCGGTTACGGGAACCGGCCGCTTCGTCCCTCGTGGCCGGTCAGAGCCCGTTGACCACGTCGACCAGCTTCAGCGCGCCGCGGACGCACGTCTGGTGGTATTCGGCGGTCGCCTTGGTGAGGGGGTCGGCGGCGGCCTTGACCGCGGCCTTGGCCTCGTCGAGTTCCTCCTGGTAGGTGGCCCGCGCCGTCTCGATGAGGGCGGCACGCTGCTTGGGCGTGAGCAGCCCGGCGTGCACGAGGCGCAGGATCAGGGGGCTGCGGAGGTGGTCGGGGCCGGCGTCGGAGGTCAGCCAGGCCTTGAAGGCCTTCTTGCCGGCGGCGGTGATCACGTACTGCTGGCTGGAGCGCGGTCCTTGCTTGCCGAGCCGGACGAGCCCCTCCTTGGCGAGGGCGGGCAGCTCGCGGTAGACCTGGCTGCGGGTGACGCTGAAGAACGTCCCGAACCGCTCCTCCGCCGCCGCAACCAGCTGCCCCCCGGTGGCCGGGCCGTCCTGGAGCAGGCCGAGCAATGCCGCTGCTGTTGCATTGAGTTCAGACACCCCTACAAGGTGCCACTTTTCCGCCGATCTGTCCACAGTGGTCACCGTCAATGTCCACAAAGGTCATTACCTTCCCCCGTCCGGCCCAATCGGGGGTGCCCCAAGCGCACGAAAGAGGCCCGGTTCAGATGAACCGGGCCTCTTCCTGCTGGTAGCGGGGACAGGATTTGAACCTGCGACCTCTGGGTTATGAGCCCAGCGAGCTACCGAGCTGCTCCACCCCGCGCTGTAAGACCCACTATACACACCCCACACC
>NZ_PQHY01000125.1:0-12102 GCF_003385175.1 Amycolatopsis ruanii | reverse complement strand
GTCCGGCGCCGGTGCCCAGCCGGGGCCGGGACTCGACCGCGCGCGCGGGCGGCGCGGGCTTCGGCGCCAGGCGGCCCGACGCCGGGATGTAGCGCGTGGGCGGGCCGGGCGGCGGCTGCGGGAACCGCATCGGCTCACGCGGCCGGGGCGAGGGGCGGGTGGTCCGGTTCGGGCGCACCGGGCGCAGGAACCGGGTGGGCGGCTCGGTCACGGACGCGCCCCGAACACCCGGCGCCTCAGGTCGGCCAGCACCGCGGCGGCGATCACCGCCTGCGCGACGAGCATGCCCACCCCGAACCCGAACTCGGTCGGCACCACCAGCGCGAGCACGACGGCGGAAACGGCGGTCACGGCGTGCAGCACCGCGACCCCGGCACCGCGGCCCGCGGCCAGGTGCACGGCCACCCCGAGCACCACGACCAGCCGCGGCACCTGCGCGGCGAGCAGGACCCGCAGCAGGTCGGTGCCCGCCGTGTACTCCGCGCCGAAGATCGCCAGCATCACCCAGGCCAGCGCGGCGCCGACGGCCAGCAGCGGCACGAACACCAGCACCAGCCGCTTGCCCGCGCCCGCGACCAGCGAGCGGGCGTGGCCGGGCTCGGCGGACAGGCGCACCACGAGGGGGTTCACGAACGCGGTCGCGGCGACGTCCAGCGCGTTGATCGCGGTCCAGACCACGAAGAAGACGGCGTTGGCCTCGGCGCCGAAGCGGTGCAGCACGATCAGCGGCACCAGGTTGTACAGCACGACCACGCACACCATGGCCGGGTAGGACGGCGCGAGCAGCCGCACGATCTCCCGGCGGCCCGGCAGCTCCCCCGGCGCGAGGGCGGGCGAGGTGCGCCGCACCGACCGCCAGATCAGGAACGTCACGACCGCGACCCCGATCAGCGTGGGCACCGCCCAGGACAGCACCAGCCCGAGCGCGCCGGCGAGCGGCCCCAGCCCGGCCAGCAGTCCCAGCCGCGCCACGGAGAACGCGCTGTTCTCCACCGGCACCCAGCGGGCCAGGCCGAGCCCGGTGAGCACCTCGTCCTGGAACTGGAACAGGGTCCAGCCGATCCCGGCGACGAGGAACCAGGCGACCCCGGCCGGCACCCGGTGCACCACCTCGGCACCGGCGGGCACGAGCACGAACACGACCGAGCCGATCACCCCACCGGCGAGGACGGCCAGGTAGGTGCGCAGCAGCAGCCGCGGCCGCCGCGCGCCGGCGCGGGGCAGCCAGCGCAGGACCGCCGGCCCCAGGCCGAGTTCGGCGATGCCGGCGACGAGCAGGAAACCGGACACGAACGCCGAGGTGTCCCCGACCGCGGCGGCGGGCAGCAGCCGCGCGGCCAGTACCCAGCCGATCATCCCGGCCAGCGCGGTGATCGCGGCCGAGGCCGACAGCGCCAGGCCGTCGGCCACCATGCCCTTGCCCGGGGCGGTCTCCTTGCCGACCGTCATCGGGCCTCACCCGGACGGCTGCGCAGCACGTGGTGCGCCAGCGGGAGCGCGGTGACGGCCGCGAGCACCACGACCGCCGCCTCCGGGTGCCAGAACCGGGTCAGCACCAGCACCTGCGCCACGATCAGGGTGATCGCCAGTGAGATGCCGACCGCGCTGACCCAGGTCACCGACAGGTGGCGCACGTTGACGTAGGAGATCAGGGCCCAGCCGGGCGCGGTGAGCACGAACACCAGGACCGCCAGCGGCCGCAGCACGAAGTCCACACCGGACCAGACGAGCACGATCGTCACCAGGCAGACAGCGAGCAGCCCGTAGGCGGTGTATCGCCGGATCCTCAGCTGCTGCTCGACCACACGTGCCCTTCCTGCCCGTCGCCCTCCATCATCACCGGCGGCCGGATCCGCCCTCACCCCGGGCCCGCATCAGCGCCGCGGCGCCGCCGAGCAGGCCCAGGCGCTCGTCGCGGCGCAGCTGGCGCAGCCGCGAGCGGGCGGCGCGGTCGGACAGCGGCAGCTCCGGGGTGCGGGCGGCGAGACGGGCGGCCCCGCGCGGCACCCGCCGCAGGATCGAGAACGCGGTGACCGGGCGCCGCCGCACGGACAGCGCCAGCATCGCCGCCAGGCCGACGCCGTAGCCGCGCATCCGCTCGCGCAGTTCGAGCCAGTCCGCGCGGTGGATGTGCCGGGCCACCGCGTGCGGGGTGTGGACCACCGCGCCGCCGGCGTAGGCCAGCCGCACGAACAGGTCCAGGTCCTCCCCCGCCATCGTCGGCGTGCCCGCGCCGAGCAGCGGGTCGAAACCGCCCAGGTCCTCGAACACCTCGCGGCGCCAGGTGGCGCAGCTGCCCGGGCCGTAGCGCGCCATGGACAGCGGGTAGAGCGGGTCCTCGCGCGCGGTGTCCCGGTCGATCCGCTGCCACCGCACGGAGTTGCTGTAGCCCTTGAGCCGTTCGAACAGGACCTCGGCGTCGGTCTCCAGGCTGGCCGGCAGCACCAGCGAGGTCACGCAGCCGACCGCGGGATCGGCGGCGAACTCCTCGGTGACGGCGTGGAACCAGCCGGGCTCCACGGTGATGTTCTCGTCGACGAACGCGATCACGCCGTGGCGGGCGACGCGGGCGCCGGTGTTGCGCGCGATGCTGACGCCCTTGCGCGGCTCGACGACGTAGCGCGCGCCCAGTGCCTCCACCTCGCCACGCAGCCAGGCGTCGCCCTCGGGCAGCCGCGGCAGGTTGTCCACGACGATCACCTCGAGGTCCGGGTACCCGGCCTCGAGCGCGGCGCGGGCGCTGGCCACGGCCTGCCGCTTGCGGTGCGCGGTCGGGATGACGACGCTGACCGGCGGCCGGGCGAACCCCGGGCGGCGGCGCGGGGCGGGCGCGGTGGCGAATTTCGGCAGCCGCACGACGCCGCGCACCGCCGGCAGCAGCAGCACGTCGACGGTGCGGTCGCCGTCGCGGACGAGGACCTGCGCCGCGCGGTAGTGGCCTACCGGCCGGTGCGGCACGGCAAGTTCCTCGGGCGCGGTGCGGGCGTCGACGGTGGCGATGTGGATCGGGCCGTGCACCAGCGCCGACGCCGGGCGCGGCCGCGGCGGGCGGAGCTGCGCCTTGCCGCGCAGGTACCCGGCCGCGGTCGAGGACACCACGGTCACCAGGCCGAGCACGCCGGAGGCGCCGGCCGTGCGGCCCAGCGCGAGCCGGCCGAACTCGCGCGCCACGGCGGCCGGGATGGTGCGGCTGAGGTAGTCGCGCTCGGTGGACAGCGCGGCCTCGCTGCCGACCAGGCGCGACACGTAGGCCTTGGACAGCCCCTCGCCCCAGCCGCGGCGGCGCAGGTAGGCCCAGGTGGTCCGCTCCGGCGTGACGCGGTGGCGCACCACCGCCTGCGGCCGGAACACGATCCGCGCACCGGGCGAGGCCTGGCGCAGCCGGATGCACAGCTCGGTCTCCTCGCAGCCCAGCGGGGTGCGCCCGATGCGGCCCAGATCCTCGGAGAACGGCCCGGCGAGCGTGAACGCCTCCCGGCGGAAGGACATGTTGCAGCCCATCAGGTTGCGCACCGGCGCCTCCGCCGCGGGCTGCCCGGTGTAGGTGCAGCCGACCACCCAGTCCAGCTCGCCGTGCGCCGACCCGCGGCCGGCGGGCAGCTTGGCCGGCCGCCGCCCGCCGGGCCAGCGCGGGCGGGCCGAGCCGCCGACGGCGAGCACGTCCCGGTCGCGGTAGCCGGCCAGCAGCTGCTCCAGCCAGTCGGGCGCGGCCTCGGCGTCGTCGTCCAGGAACGCGATCACGTCGCCCTTGGCGAGCCCGACCGCGGTGTTGCGGGCGCCGGACAGCCCGCGCCGCCCGGCGTTGGGCACCACCGTCACGCCGGCGAACTCGGCGGCGGCCCGCCGCTCCAGCTCCGGGTTGTGGTCGATCACCACGATGATCTCGCGCGGCGGCACCGACTGGTCCCGCACCGACGCCACCGCCGCGGTCAGGTCGTCCCAGCGGTCCGCCGTGTAGGCGCAGATCACCACGGTGGTGTCGAACGAGGTCATGCTTCGGGCGCTCCGGTGTCCAGCACGAGCGGCGCCGGGGCGTCCGCGACGGGCTCGGGGGTGAACAGGCCGAACCGGCGGCTGCGGCGCTGACGGCCGACCCGCTGCCACTCGGCCACGAGCGTGCGCAGCACCCGGCCGCCGTCGGAGAAGGTGCGCAGGTTCGTCTCCCCGTGCAGGCGGGCCCGCTCGACGCTGGGCACCTCGGTGATCCACAGGCCGAGCGCGGCCATCCGGCAGTTGATGACGGTCTCGATCTCGAAGCCGTCGCCCCACAGCATCTCCTCGCCCGCGGGCGCGAACACCGGCGGCAGGTTCAGCAAGGCAACCAGATCGCGCCAGAACGCGTTGTAGCCATAACAGAGATCGGTGAACCCGGCGCTGAACAGCGTGTTGGACAGGCGGTTGAGCCCGGAGTTCCCCGCGGCGCGGAGGTGTGTGATGTCGTGGCTGCCGCCACCCGGGGCGAACCGGGTGCCCTTGGCGAAGTCGGCTCCGTCGGTGAGCGCTGCCACGAACCGCGGGATCTCCGCCGGGTCGGCCGAGCCGTCGGCGTCGAACATCACGATCACGTCGCCGGAGGCGGCGAGGAACCCGCAGGCCAGCGCGTTGCCCTTGCCGCGGCGGGTCTGCCGGATGACCCGCGTGCCCGGCCGCGGCCGCGCGACGACCTGCGGGGTGCCGTCCCCGGTGTCGGCGTCGACCACCAGCACCTCGTGCACCGGTGGCAGCTCGGGCAGGATCTCGCGCAGGTTGTCCGCCTCGTTCTTCGCCGGCACCACGACGGTGACGCGGGGATCGGGCCCGCGGCGGGGCGGGTGCGCGGCGGCGAAGGCGAACGCGTCGCCCAGGTTCTCGTAGTCGGTGACGGGACTGGGGGAATCCATGATCGTCAACGCCGTGCTGTCCTTGCTGGCGGGCACACCGGTCGCGAGGGTGTGCGGGTCGGGGAAGGGCGGGGCTTGCTCGAACGGATGACGCGCGGCCCTGCGGTCAGGTTCGGTGTCTTCGCAGATCGGGCGCGAGGTCGCCGCGCGCCTGCGCGGATTTCAGCCAGGCCAGGCGGGTGAAGCGCCGGCTGAAGGTGTCCATGGTCAGGCCGTGGCGGGTGTAGTGCGCGGCCAGTTCCCGGGCGCCCGCCGCCACCGTCCAGGTGGCCGCGTACCCGGGAAGCGCTTCCCGGATGCGGGAGAAGTCCACCCGGTAGGAGCGGGGGTCGGGGCCCGCCTCACCGGTGATCAGCAGTTCCGAGCCGGGGACGGCGGTGACCACGGACTCGGCGATCTGGCGCACCGTGAGGTTGTTGGCCTCGGTGCCCACGTTGAACGCCCGGTCGTGCACGGCTTCGGCGGGCGCCGTCAGCGCCGCCGCGAACGCCGTCGCGATGTCGTGCGCGTGCACCAGCGGCCGCCACGGCGTGCCGTCGGAGAGCACCCGCACCTGCCCGGTGAGCACGGCGTGGCCCACCAGGTTGTTCAGCACGATGTCGGCGCGCAGCCGCGGCGAGAACCCGAAGGCGGTCGCGTTGCGCAGGTACACCGGGCTGAACCCGGAGTCGGCGAGGTCGTGCAGGTCGTCCTCGACGCGCACCTTCGACTCCGCGTACGGGGTGACCGGCCGCAGCGGCGCGTCCTCGGTCACCAGGTCCTCCCCCGCCGCGCCGTAGACCGAGCACGTCGAGGCGTAGAGGAAACGGCGCACCCCGGCGTCCTTGGCGAGCTTGGCCAGCTGGACCGACGCGGTGTGGTTGATCTCGTAGGTCAGCTCCGGCGCGAGCGCGCCCAGCGGGTCGTTGGACAGCGCGGCCAGGTGGATCACCGCGTCCACACCGGACAGCCGGTCCGCGGTCACGTCCCGCAGGTCCACCGGATCACCGGGCGGGTCGTCCGGCGCGGGCCCGAGCACGCACGCGGCGAACAGGCCGGAGTCCAGGCCGAGCACCTCGTGCCCGGCCGCGCCCAGCACCGGCGCCATCACCGATCCCAGGTAGCCCTGGTGCCCGGTCAGCAGGACCCGCATCACCGCACCCCCGCCGGGATCGAGGCCGGGCGCTCCCACAGCATCCACGGGCGCGCGCCGCTTTCGTAGGCCGCGTCGAGCGCGGCGCGTTCCTTGAACGTGTCCGCGGGCTGCCAGAAGCCGCGGTAGGGGTAGGCGATCAGCCGGTCCTTTTCGGCCAGTGCCGCGCAGCCGTCCTCGACCAGGTCGCCGTTCTCCGGGAGGTGGTCGAAGATCTCCTGCCGCAGCACGAAGTAGCCGGCGTTCTCCCACAGCGGCAGGCGGCTGGCCGAGCTGATGCCGGAGACCCGGTTGGAGTTCTCGCGGAACTCCACGCAGTGGAACGACGACTGCGGCGGCACCACCATCATCGACGCCCCGGCGTCGGAGGCCGCGAGGTTGTCCACCATGACGTCCAGCGGCGCGTCGGTGAGCACGTCGGCGTAGTTGGCGAGGAACATCTCCTCGCCGTCGACGTACTTGCGGACCCGGCGCAGCCGCTCCCCGATCGGCGACTCGATGCCGGTGTGCACGAACGTGATCGACCAGTCGCTGATGTCGGTGGACAGCAGCTCGACCTCACCGCCGCGCAGCACGAAGTCGTTGGACGCGGTCTCGGTGTAGGACAGGAAGAAGTCCGTGATGTGCCGGGCGCCGTAGCCCAGGCACAGGATGAACTCGGTGTGCCCGAAGTGCGCGTAGTACCGCATCACGTGCCACAGCAGCGGCCGCGGGCCGACCATCTGCATCGGCTTGGGCACGTCGTCCGCGGGGCCGTTGCGCATGCGCATCCCGTAGCCTCCGCAGAAGAGCACCACCTTCATTCAGTTCACCTCGACAGCCTGCAGCACGGGGTTCTTCGGGGAGACGATCTCCAGCTCGGGGATCGCGAACACCAGCCGGCCGCCCCAGTCCGCGACGTAGGCCAGCTGCTCGGTCAGCTCGGCGCGCAGGTTCCAGGGCAGCACGAGCACGTAGTCGGGCCGGTCGGCCGCGATCCGCTCCGGCGGGAAGATCGGGATGCGGGTGCCGGGCGTGAACCGGCCGTGCTTGTACGGGTTGCGGTCCACTGTGTACTCCAGCAGGTCCGGCCGGATCCCGCAGTGGTTGAGCAGGGTGTTGCCCTTGCCCGGCGCGCCGTAGCCGGCCACCCGCTCGCCGCGCCGCTTGGCGCCGATCAGGAACTCCAGCAGCGACAGGCGGATCTCCTCGACGCGGCGGGCGAAGCCGGCGTAGCCGGACAGCTCGTGCAGCCCGGCGGCGCGCTCACGCTCCAGCACCTGCGCCACGCGCGGGGAGGGTTCGCCCGCGGTTTCGGCCGGCCGCGCCCACACGCGGATCGAGCCGCCGTGGGTGTCCAGCAGCTCGACGTCGGCCACGGCCAGCCCCGCCGTCGCCGGCTGCCGCCGCGCGGAGGCGAGCGTGTAGTACTGGAAGTGCTCGTGGTAGATCGTGTCGTACTGGGTCAGCTCGACGAGGCTGAGCAGGTGCTGCACCTCGATCGAGACCCAGCCGTCGTCGGCGACCAGCGCGCGCAGGCCGCGGGTGAACCCGAGGACGTCGGGGATGTGCGCGTAGACGTTGTTGGCCACCACCAGGTCCGCCGGCCCGTGCTCGGCGCGGACCGCGGCGCCGGTCTCCGGGGTCAGGAACGCGGTCAGGGTCGGCACTCCGGCCTCCCGCGCGGCCGCGCCGACGTTGACCGACGGCTCGATGCCCAGGCAGCGCAGGCCGCGCGCGACGACGTTGCGCAGCAGGTAGCCGTCGTTGCTGGCGACCTCGACGACGAAGGAGTCCGGGCCGAGGCCGAGGCGGCCGGCGGCGGAGTCGACGAACTCCTTGGCGTGCGCCAGCCAGGAGTGGGAAAACGACGAGAAGTAAGCGTATTCGGTGAAGGTCTCCACCGGATCGATCAGGGGCGGCAGCTGGGCCAGCAGGCACTCCGGGCAGATCCGCAGGTGCAGCGGGTAGGCCGGCTCGGGGGCGTCCAGGTCCTCGGCGGCGAGGAACGACTCGCACGGCGGGCTCGCGCCGAGGTCCACCACGCTGCGCAGACCCGGCGAGCCGCACAGGCGGCAGGACAGCGTCTCGGCTGGCATGGCGCGCGCGTCCTCCCCTGTGATCGGACCACCCCGCCCCGTAGCGGGCCCTATGTCAACGTGACTATAGGGATCGCGGTGGCTGGCGTTACGAGCAACTGGCTGATCAATTGGCCCCGATCGGGTGATCGCTACCACTCGCTGTAGTAGGCAGATTGACGAGAAGTCACCAGGAAGAGATCATTTTCGCGTTTCGACCGGTTTGCCCGGCACCGGTTCACGCCACGATCCACTCGCAGTGGGCCCCGTCGAGCTGCGGGAAAGCCGCGCGCACCTCGGGCTCGAGATCGGGGACGAACAGCAGGACAGCGTGTGGGATCGGGTGGGTGAGGGCCGCCGTTGATACCACCGGAATCCGGGTACCGGGCATGCGCCGACCGTGCTTGGCCGGGGAGATGTCGGCGATCGCCGGCAACAGATCGATATCGATTCCGGCGCGCCGCAGGAGTGCCACCGCGCGCGACGCGGCGCCGTAGCCGACGACGCGCTCCCCCGCGTGCTCCCGCAGCCGCTCCCGGATGCGCGCGCAGCCCGCTTCGACGGCCCGGCCGAGCCCGGCGACGACGGGGATCTCCGTGGCCCCCGCGGCACGTTCCGCGGCCACCAGGCGGGTGGTCTCCGCGGCCGGGGTGCGGTCGCGGCCGAGTTCCAGCAGCACGGTTCCGCCGTAGAGGTCGAAGGTCCAGCTGCGCCCGGGACGCAGCCCGGCCGAGGCGGCCAGGGTGATCGCCGCCGGGGCCGAGTAGTAGGCGAAGTGCCCGTGCCGCAGGGCGTTCCACTGCCCCTGCCGGACGATCGAGGCCAGCGAGTGGAACTGCATCAGCAGCGCGCCGCCGGGCGCGAGCCGCACCGCGCGCCGGGCCATGGCCGCGCGCTGGTCCGGTTCGTGCATCAGCCCGAAGCAGTCGACGACGACGTCCGCCGGCTCGTCCTCGGCGGCTTCCCGCATGCCCGCGGCGCGCAGCAGCGGCAGCCAGGACCCACCGTGCGGGCTGCCGAATTCGGCGACCGTCGCGCCCGGGCGCACCAGCCCGGCGCGGGTGAGCCGGGCGACCGCGTCGGCGGCCTGGTCGGTCAGCGCCTTCGGCTCCACCCCGGCGGGTTCCTCGGCGGTGCCCGGGTCCTCGGCCAGCTGGGCCAGCGCGCACCGCGCGCACATCCACATCCGCAGCGGCCACACCGGGTCCGGGCCGGGATCGGCCGCGGGCGGGAACAGGTCGCACGGCGGCTGCTCGCCCAGGTCGAGCACGACCTGTCCGTCGGTGGCGCCGCACGCCCGGCAGCTGATCATCGTGTCCCCTTGCCCAGCGTCAGCGCGAGCTTGTCCACGTAGAAGGCTTCGGCGTAGCGGGTGTGCTGCTGCACCCCGCGCAGCCGCGCCAGGCCGAGGAACGCGTCGCGGGTGTACCAGTCCCGGCCGTGCTGCGACGGGTAGTGCTTGGCCAGCAGGTCGGCCTTGGTCTCGGCGATCTCGTCGGTCAGCGGCTGGTAGACCGTGGGCTGGCCGAGGTCGCCGTCCCACTTGAGGATCTCGTAGCCGAGCACGAGCTGGTCGCGGAACACGGTGGGCGCGATTTCGGCGAGCAGCCGGTGGTCCTGGTGGCGGTCGCCGGGCTGCGGCGCGAACACCAGGTCCGGCGTGACGCGGCCGCGCAGTGCGGTGACGGCTTCCTTGACCGCGTCCCAGTGCGCCGGCATCCGCCCGTCGGGCAGGTCCAGCACGGTGAGCTCGACGTGCGCCGGGGCGCAGAACTCGGTCAGCGCGGCCTGTTCCTCGGCGGCGCGTGCGGTGCGCCCGCCGGAGAGGACGAGGGCGTGCACCGCGAGGTCCGGGCGGTCCGCGCACAGCGTGAGCAGCGCGCCGCCGGCGCCGATGGCGAGGTCGTCGCAGTGGGCGCCGAGCAGCGCGACCGAGCGGAGGTCGGGGAAGGTGAGGGCCTGCACGTCGGGCCAGGGTGCCAGAGGCGGCGTCAGTACGCGCCCCGGCCTCCGGTGACGGCGCGGAAGGTCTTCCACAGGATCGCCATGTCCAGGGCCAGGGACCAGTCCTCCACGTAGCGCAGGTCGAGCCGGACGCTTTCCTCCCAGGACAGGTCGCTGCGGCCGCTGACCTGCCACAACCCGGTCATGCCCGGTTTGACGAGCAGCTTGCGGCGGGCGGCGCGCTCGTAGTTCTCGGTCTCGGCGGGCAGCGGCGGGCGCGGGCCGACGAGCGACATGGTGCCGCCCAGGACGTTGAACAGCTGCGGCAGCTCGTCGAGGGAGTAGCGGCGCAGCACCGCGCCGACGCGGGTGATGCGCGGGTCGCGGCGGAGCTTGAACAGCGGGCCGGCGCCCTCGTTGTCGCCGAGCAGGCCGTGCAGCACCCGGTCGGCGCCGATGACCATGGTGCGGAACTTGATCATGGTGAAGGTGCGGCCGTCGCGGCCCACCCGAAGCTGGCGGTAGAACACCGGGCCGCCGTCGTTGAGCTTGATCAGCACCGCGATGCCCAGCAGCACGGGCGCGGCGAGCGTGAGCAGCGCCGCGGCGCCCAGGCGGTCCACCACGTCCTTCACGATCCGCCGCCCGCCGGTGAACGTGGGCGCCGAAACGCGCAGCAGCGGCATGCCCAGCACCCCGGACACGTTGAGCCGCGGCCCGGCGACCTCCATCAGCACCGGGGCCACGACCAGTTCCGCCCCCGTGCCCTCCAGGTCCCACGCCAGGCGTTGCAGGCGCTGCGGTGTCCAATAGGGATCGGAGGTGACGGCCACGACCCGGTAGCCGCCGCGGCGGACCTGGTCGGCGAGGACGTCGAGGCGCCCGGCGACCGCGATGCCGCCGATCTCGCCGGTGGCGCGCTCGCCCTGACCGGTCGCGGTGCACACGGCCGACACCTGCCACCCGACGTGCGATTCGGTGCGGGTGCGCTCGATCAGGTCCCGCAGCGTGTCCGGCGACCCGGCCGCGATGACCGCGTGCATGCACTCACCGGCGCGGCGCTTGCGGTGCAGCACCTGCCGCAGCCCGTACCGCGCCGGGAACGCGATCACCCCGACCGCCGGGACCGCGTAGAACACCCACGGCTGCACGTCGAGCGCGCCGAACAGCAGTCCCGCGAGCGCCACGACCACGGCGGCGATCACCAGGCTGCGGCCCAGGCGGCGGAACTCCTCGGTGCCCTCGCCGAGCACGTGCTGGCTCCAGGCGCGGTTGACCGGCAGCGAGCACAGGATCGCGAACGCGGTGCCGGAGGCGTGCAGGAAGTAGGGCCGGCCGGTGATGTTCAGGACGAGCACCGCGCCGGTGACGATGACCAGCAGGGTGGCGATCACGTCCGCGGCGATCACGGAGGCGCGGTACCGGTTCTCCCAGGGCTGGGCGGCCGCGCGGGGCGTGGTTTCCTCGCCCGGGCCGACGGCGTGCAGCCGGGCGTGGCCTCGCGTCTCGGAACCCAGGACCGCGTCCCCCAGCGACATGGGCTTCCGCACCGGCTCTTCCATCCGACCTCCCGCGACGTCCGGCTGGTTACCGGCGCGCCCCGATCACGCCGACGATTACCCGAAGTAACCGTGCTCTGTGTTCTGCCACACCCTCCTGGGGCGGCGTCTGACCTGGAGTCGGTACCGTTCAGAGTGGTGTTACAAGCCACTCCAAGGAATTTGCCGCAGGGGACGATCCCGGACGGATCACCGCGGCCGCTCGTTACTCAGCCGCGAACAACTACTGGTGGTAGCCGGTTAATTGACCACACTTCGCGGTGTTTCACCTAGTAAAACGTAGAAGCTGAATTTGCCCCGTTCGGGGCATTGCCGGACCTCTGCCCGCCAGCGAGGATTGCTCCCGCCGCACGGTCGTTTCCTCACCGGGGCGGCAGCCAGCTGTAGTGCCACAGCCATTGACACCCCCGGCCGCGGCTGGTCCAGAGGGAACCCCGGCGCACTAGTTTTCTTTCCGCCCTCCCCGGTGCACCGGGGTTCCCTCCCAGCACCACAGCGAACCCGCCACCCGGCAACACAAACCACCCACC